>JABMQA010000753.1 GCA_013203545.1 Bacteroidota bacterium | reverse complement strand
GGTCATGCGTATCCTTAAGGCGTACGGTTATAAATTCCTGCATTTTGGCTCAATCTATTGGATGACAAATACCAATAGAATGGCTGATATAGATTATCAATGTGGAGTGGTCAATGAGTTTCTATGGATGTACTTACAATCGACTATATATTTTGCGTTGGAGCAACAGTTTCACTTCATAAAAAATGATATGCGTAAGACGGTGTTATGTGTCTTTTCGTCGATTCATAAAGTCTTTGAGATCCAGGGTCCCAAAGTTATATTTGCCCATATTGTTTCCCCCCATCGACCATATCTTTTTGATCGAGAAGGTAAAGAGTTATTGGAAGTAAATATGGACATTAGAGGCCACGTCAAAAATGAAAAAGAAAAATATTTATATCAATTGATCTTTATCAATCAAAAAGTGAAAAATCTGGTAAATCAAATATTCTCCAATTCGCAGTCTCCCCCGATTATTATATTACAAGCTGACCATGGTCCTGATTCATTTGGTACGGAGGGCTGGAGAAATCCTACGGTAGAGGTTTTCAAAGAAAAAATGCGTATCTTCAATGCTTACTATTTACCTGGAAAGGGAAAGGAATTCTTGTATGAGACCATTACACCTGTGAATTCCTTTAGAGTCATTTTCAATGCCTATTTTAGTGAAAACTTTAAACTCTTAGATGACAATAGCTATTTTTTGATAACCAGGAAGGACGGCGATCAATTTTTGAAGATGGATCCTGCAGTTATATTCGATGAGCATGTTCAGAAAACCTCGGAATAGCGCTGCTTTGAAACCGTTTATTGGGAAGCTATAACGCATATGTTGTACAAGAAATCGTGTTCATCCATACATCATTTTTTTTCAAAGGCTGCAAATTTCAACTGGCCCTGTGCATCTTGTCACTCATCCTGGCCTCTTCATTTTTCTACAAAGCTCAGATCAAGCCTATACTCCCTCCGTCTCAAAATGCCATCGGGTGGGTGCTGCAGTTCCATTTGTTATTCTTGGCTTGCTCTTTGCGGAGACCCCTGAGTGGGTAGAATGGAATGCCGATCAAATCTCCGAATATGTTATTTATGTCTAAGGATTGGCTGAAAAGGAACAAAAGCTCAACCATATGTGTTGGCATTTTGTCTTTATTTCTTGTAATCGGATGGGGACTATATGGTTTGTATGGCCATCGATTTGTTGAAACCATACATGAAGGTAACTCGTCAGGTTTTTTGAACACCATATTTCAACCTCAGGGTTCAAATCCGATAGAATACTATCTTGAAAAAGCCGACCGGTATTTCGCAGCAATCAATGCTTTCATAGTTGGTCTAGCCATACTGTTAATAGGTATTCTTCACAAAAGAACATATATGTCATTATGTCTTTGCCTTATCTTCATCAACATTTTCCTGATAATCGTTACTGGCATAAGCATTGATTCTGTAGGAGGAGATTACAACATATATTGTGGTGCAGTAAAGGTTTTTGAAGATGGTAACAATCCCTACTTAGTTGATAACCTGAGAGTATATACACGTAGTGACTTAAGTTTCACCTATTTGCCATTGAATATCATAATGTTTAAAGGATTGTGTCATTTTAACCGTTTTTTTCATCCTTGGATTATCTATTATATTTGTTGGAGTGGGTTATTATTAGGATCTTTTCTTGTGATCAAGAAGAGCGACGCGGATTGTCAACATTTGTTGCTCTTCACCTTACTGATTACTGGATTCATGGGGACCTATTGGAATTTTTTTACCGGCAATACCGGGTTAATTCATGTATTCCTCATTTCACTCATGTTTTATTCGATCATAAAGAAAAAGTATTATTGGGCCTCATTATTTCTAGTATTTGCCAGTTTATTAAAAATAATACCGTTAATTTTCAGCGGTCTCTTTATTTTTGCAAAAATCTCCAAATGGACCAAAATAAAAATTTGGATCTTTATTGCTTTATTATTTGTCTTAGCACATCTGTTGTCATTTGTATTATATCCTGGTATTACCATCTCGTACTACCTGTCAATAATCGGTAGAATGGGACAACAACATTCACCAGTTCATGAACGTGTGGGGACATTCTTTTTTTTGTTCGAAGAAATATCAAAAACACTTTTCGGCGGCATTCCCGTAATATCTTTATGTTTATATCTTGTATTCACAGGGCTTATTCTTACTGTTGTCGTCAAATATTCCCGCGCAAAAAATCGCAGTTTCCTGAATGTGTTTTCTTTGGGGATGTTAGCCTTTATTCTTATTTTTCCGCGCTTTCGGTCATATTCTTTTGCATGGAGCCTAGTACCAGCATATTTCCTGGTAAAAGATTGGAATTTGAATGGAAAATTTCTAGCCGTATTGGTAGTATCGGTAGCTCCCTTATGTTCTTTCGGAATTTTTTCAATCTCTGGTTGGTTTAAAGGTTGGCTGGAAACTGTTGAGTACGGGCAATCCATTTGCTTGCTGGCTTTTTTTATTTTGATACTAATGCCTGATTATTTTACAAAAGCAAAGCATTTTTTTATTACAAAAAACCAAATTGGTATCTAACAAATATTATCAATGTAAGAGTTCTATTGAAGATGAAGTGGTCGTTGCTTTCAAGGGAAAAATTCCTATTCGACATATGGTTCTATACAGAAACGTAAAATTGAAATTCGCTTTTTTTTTCACCTTTATTCTTTTCTTGTATGTTCTTAGATCCATTTTCCAT
>JABMQA010000752.1 GCA_013203545.1 Bacteroidota bacterium | reverse complement strand
TGATAAATACCCGATGGAGATATCAAAGAATTCTTCACACTCACCAGTAGCATCAGTGAGCGTGAATCCATATCCTCCGGGTGCCAAACCAGACACTGTAAACGGAACACCGGGTGTAATCGCCCACGATTGTACCGGTAGCGGCCAGTACTTTGTAAGTGTAAACGGCCCTCCAACTGAGGAAGGATTAAGCATAATGGTAAATGATCCATCTGAAGATTGTGGGCATGTTGCATCAACGACGCTTGTCCAATCCACAATAATTTCGCAGCACACTTCATTGTCTGTCAGGCAAAATACTCCTGCCGTATCCACACAGCCAAAATTGTTTTGTACCACTACTGAAAACTGGTGGTTACCGGAACCTGCGGATGGAAAATCAAAGGTCTCTCCAAAGCCGACTGGTGAAGTGTAATCTCCATTGTCGTACCAGGTAATGCTGGGATATGCACTCGGGTAAGTATTGTAGGGCCATTGTATATTATTAAGCGGCAATGGGATGTATAAATTCAAAGTGTCAGGCGGGCAAATATCGGCACAACCCAGTGGGAATAAACTTAAATCAGGTTTTTCGAAAATGAAGCCTGCATCAGCCGTAGCAGAACAACCATTTACCAGGTCGGTTATGGTTAAGCTGTAATACCCCGGGGCGGATGCCACAATGGTTGGTGTAGTTGCCCCATTGCTCCATTGGTAGGAATATTTGGTGGGGTCGCTGGGCGTTGGTGTTAGTATAATAGGGCTCCCTTCGCAAATGTTCAAAGGAGGCACACTAAGCATAGGCGTTTCAAAAAAGTAAACGCATAAGGTATCGCTGTTTACACAGCCCGTATTCACATCCGTAACATCAACAATAAACTCATAAATAGCAGGCAATACAGCCGGCATGGTAAGGCTCGCCCAGGTTGCGTCGCCATTTGGAGGAGAAAAGCTTGCCCCTGCAGGATTGCTGCTCCAGCTATATGAATAATCGGTATCGAAAACAGTAGTCAGATACACGCCTGAAACAGAACTTGGATAGGCACAAACATGGCCTTCACCAGTTATCCGGGCAACCGGCAATGGGTGCATATACATGTAAATATGATTTGATGTATCTGGACAACCAAACGCATTGGTTATCTCAACCCAGTATTCGCCATGCTGATAAACATTGTATGTGCTGCTGTTTGCACCGCTGATGAGATTGCCATTTTTATACCACTGGTAGGGGCTCATACCTGAACAGGCAGTAAGTGTTTCAAACCCACCGGGGCAGATCATTGTATCAGCTGCCGAAATGGTACAGGCCGGTTTTGGATTTACGGTGATATTCTGTGTTGCAGAAGCTACACAACCCTTTTCGTCTGTAATGAAAAGATTCACGGTATAAACAGGAGGGCTTGCTACGGCATAGGCGTGCTCGGTATTTGCAATAAATGAAGTAAACCCGTCTCCAAAATCCCAGGCATAATGATAGTTGGGATTATTGGGTGATGCCATAAACATTACCGGATTACCAACACATACAGGAGCGCTATAAGTAAAGGATGCCACCGGAAGCAAAATATTAACCGTTTGGATCCATTGCGAAGTACATCCTGTTGAGGAGGTATCAACCAATTTTATGGTATAGGTGCCGGAAGCGGATACCGTTAATACCGGATTCGGATCATTCACATTGGGGCTGAATGTTCCCGTCCCCGGTCCTGTTACCGACCATGTATAAGTTGCAATAGTAGCCGGTGGTATGGTGTATGATTTATCAATCAAGGTTACCTGATCGCATTCAACATATGACCAAAAATAAGCAACAACATCGCAACCGGCTGGTCCCGGAGGTCCTCCGGGGGTTCCTGGTACACAATTCTTAATAACAACATCGATGATGTTTGACTTAACTATACATCCATTCTTGGTCACATCAACATAATATTGATATGTGCCGAGTGCCAATGAGGCAATGTTAATTGCGTGTGTGCTTGAATCTACGCCTACCGGTGTAATACCTTTATACCATTGGTAAGAATAGCCTGCACCGGTTGATGCCGAAAGGGTTAAGGTAAGGGCATCGCCCTGGCAGAATATGGGCAGTGTGCTATAGGTAACCACTGCATTTGGCGGGCCGTTGACGGTGACCGTATGTGAATCGCTACCCGTGCAGGTGCTTACTGTAAGTGTTGCCGTTGCTGTCGGGCCATGCCATAAAATGTTTACAGAATTCGTTCCCTGTCCACTTTGTATGGTTCCCTGGCTGGAGGGGCTAATCGACCATTGGATGTTACCCTGGCTGCTGGAAACGCCAGCCGAATAAGCTTCGATGGCATCCACACATACCGTGTTTGTACCGGTAATGGAAGGTGGCTGAAATGGATAAACAGTCACTGTTTTTGTCAACGATTGGCAAAATACCCCGGGAGTGATCTCGATCTCCTGGTATACGTCAAGTTGCCATGGTCCGGCTCCGCTGAACTGGACTATTACAGAATCCTTGTCTGCACCCATCTCAGAAAAAATGCTTCCCGTACCAACGGTCACTGCCCAGACAAACGGACTACCTGTGGTATTGGAGGTGATGCTGTAGGTATAATTATCCCCCGGGCAAATAGTATCTGCTCCGGCAATATTATTCAGAACAGGCAATGCAATTACCTCGACAACTTTTACGGCACTTGTGTTGCAAAAAATTGCAGGATTTACCGGAGTAGCTGTAATGGTATAAGTGCCCGGATTATTCCATGAAATGTTGGCAGAAGCACCTGCGCCGATAAGGGTTATGGTTGATCCGGCCGGAGAAACACTCCAGTTGGCCGTGCCGTTGGCATCGTATTGCATGGTGCTGCCTTCACACACGGTTTCATCCCCGTTAAATATCGAAAATTCCGGCAATACATTTACTGTAAAAATACTGGAACCACTACATCCTGCAAGTGGGTTATTGTAATCACATTTTACCGTGTAGGTAACCGGATCGAAGAAGGTAATATTTACGCTTGATACATTTCTGTCTTTTTGATTAAACTGGTGGCTTCCCCCGCTCACCGTCCAGGTATAAAAAGTACCAGGCAGGGTAGGCAGTGAAAAGGTACCCGAAGCGCCCTGGCACAATACTGCCGGTCCGCCAACGGGCAGGTTTGGATATAATACCGGCACATATAAAGTAGTTATTCCTCCGCACAGTGAAGTGCTGCATCCCGGGGTTTCGAGGCTTACAGTAGTAGGCACCGAATAAGTGCTGTTCCAGGTAACTACAATACAATTGGTTCCTGCGCCAGATGTAATAATTCCACCTGTAACTGTCCAGTTATATGTAGGACAACCCACAGGTGTACAGAATGACGAGGTTTCATCCGGGCAAACCGTACCATAACAACAATCCGTTTCAATTTTTGGCCCCTCGCCAGGCAATACAACAATGGTTTTTGTGATGGTATCGGAACACCCGCAAGGCACAAGCATTTCCATGGGTGGTTCCTGTATAAAAACCCAATGGCCGGCACCCATATCGGTGGCAGTAAGCATTACGGTGTAAGTGCCTGGCGTAGTATACGCATGGGTAAGCGGGCCGGCAGAAGTTGAAGTTGTGCCATCGCCAAAATCCCATAAATAGGCGCTTCCACCCAATGACAGGTTTGTGAAATATACATCCTCGTTTACGCAAACAGTATCATTGTCCATCATAAAATCGGCTTCCGGCCCGTCAATCAGGCAAACTTGTGCAGTAATTGAATCAATGCAATCGCCGCCATAAGGGAGATTACTTATCACAACCTTAATGTAGCCAACGTTTCCGGTTCCCCACACTATCACGTTAGGATTTCCGGTAAAGCTTGTTGGAGTTCCACCCGTTACGCTCCAGGTGTAAGAATAGCCGGCATCGTTTGGATAAACCGTATATACATGTGCACTTTCCTTGCATGCAGCAAGACCTCTGTCCGATTGACCGGTTGGGTCACCATCCTTGCAGGCTCCTTCAACCGGACAAATCTCTACGGCATCTTTCAGGATAAATTCAGGACAACACACCTGTGCTGTCAGATTACCGGATAACATTGCAAAAAATGCAATTACAAAGAAGCCTGCGGATTTGAAAAGATCCTTTGCGGCCAAAGCTTCCTTTTTTCTAAATGTAGGATTTTCTTTCATGATGGTTAATTTTTTATATTAATGAATTTTTTATTACTGGTTTTCGTACTTTAATACTTTTTTAAATTGATAGATTTTTACATTACTATAAACATTATCCACAGGGTAATGTTAGTTATACCTGTGTTAATTAATTGTTAAATAAGTATTTACACGAAATTCTGGATGAGGATGTCAATTGTTGTACCAGAAGCGAAAAAAGAAGGGTTCAGGAAGAATATTTGTACATAAATATCTAAATGATTGATTATTATGGAGTTGTTAATTTAAATTAACAAGTCAAATATTACATTATCATCTTAACATATGGGTGTATTTACATAGGTGTATTTGCCCAGGTGGGTGAAAAATCATGGAAAGACCAATTTTAGATTTTTAGACCCTGACTGTCGCCAGAGCTGAAAGAAAACCCTGGCAGTCCGCCAATCGGCGGACTGCCAGGGTTGAAAAAGTATGTTACAAGTTTGTATATTAACTTTTTAACCCATCATTACTTATTTTCCAAAGATGCTATTCTTGCTTTCATAACTTCGTTTTCTGCTTTTAGTTCCTGAACAGCTTTTACTAACAAAGGTATAAACTCACTATATTTCAATGCTTTTGTTTGTTCATCGTTATCTTCGGTTAATACTACACTTGGTAAAATTTCTTCTACCTCCTGAGCAATAAAACCAAACTGTGTTCCCAGCATACCTTGATCTAATGGAGTTTTCCATTCAT
>JABMQA010000751.1 GCA_013203545.1 Bacteroidota bacterium | reverse complement strand
AATGCCCTCTGCCTATACCTTCTACAAAAATCCAAAAGCACCGAGGCCCATATGAGGGCCAGTATGATCTTTACCTCCAATGATGTTATTATAAATTTAGGTGTGATTGTGGCGGCGATCCTGGTCAACTGGCTCGACTCCGCCAAGCCTGATCTGATTATCGGAGCGGTTGTATTTGTACTTGTGATAAGAGGGGCAATAAGAATCTTAAAGCTTGGAAAATAATAGCCGGAATCTAACCCAATCCATGATTCTTTAAGAAAAGGAAAAAAACATCCCTGTAACCCTGGCTCACAGGAATACTCTCTTCACCAATCTGTACATGATTCCGCTCAATACTGTCGATGTGATGTACATTTAAGATGTACGAACGGTGTACACGGATGAAATTTTCTTTTGGAAGTAGTTTGCTGATCTCTTCAAAATTCATCAAAACAAGGATGCGCTCACGGGCCATCTTCACCTCAAGATAATCACTCATTCCTTTGATAAATAAAATTTGATCAAGAACAACTTTTTGAATTTTGTTGCTGGTTCGAAGAAAAATATAAGGATTAGTCGTTGCCGCTGCTCCAAACTCAACCCCAACATGTGTCTGTGGGGACGACACCTTCTCCAACGCCCTGGTAACTGATTTCACAAACCGTTCGAAAGAAAAAGGCTTGAGAAGGTAGTCGCACACATCCAGGTCGAAACCTTTGAGGGCATGCTGCGAATAGGCCGTGGTGATAATAACCTGTGGCCTTGGGTTCATCAATTCGATGGTTTGCAAGCCATCCAGCCCTTCCATATTGATATCCATAAAAACCAGGTCAACTTTGTTACGGTTTAAAAAGGTGATGGCGGCAAGGCCGTTGCTGAATGACCCCGCCTTTTCAAGAAAGGGGGCCTGGCCTGCAAATTCGTCAATCTTACTGAGGGCCAGCGGCTCGTCATCAACGCTTATGTATCTTAATTTTTCAACCATTATCCGATTGTTTTCAGTTTATCCAGGTCAATCTTCAGATGAATTTCAAAAATGCTGCGATCATTTGATATCATCAGGTCATAGTTGTTCCCATACAATAAATCAAGGCGCTTTTTCACATTTTCCAGCCCGATGCCCGAGCGCTTATCGATATTTTTAACTTCACGGATATGATTTTTGCAATCCAGCTCCAACCGGTTTTCAGCAACTTTTAGTGAAATAATGAACAGCGGTGAATCGCCCTTTTGTGAGCCATGCTTAAACATATTTTCAATAAAGGGAACAAGCAGCATGGGGGCGATCTGACAGCAATCCAGTTCGCCTTCAACATCAAATTCAATATCATTTTCATCCACAAGCCGAAGCCGCTGAAGATCGAGCAGGCTGTGGAGGAATTCAACTTCATCCTTCAAATCAACTTTGTCTTCAGGCGCTTCGTACAGCATATACCGCAGAAGGTCGCTGAGCTTCACAACAGCAGCAGATGCTTTCTTATGGTCCTGATAAATTAATGAGTCGATATTGTTGAGGGTATTGAACAGGAAATGGGGACTGAGTTGTGAACGAAGCAACTTAAGTTCGTTGGTCAAATTTTCCGTTTTCAGCTGACTTTTTTCACGCTGCTCCCTTACCCATTTGCGGGTTAGTTCAACAAATGAAAGCAGTCCGGTTATCAGGAACAAAGAGGTAAATCCGTTGAGCCACGAAAATCCCCAGAAAGTGGTCTGCTCAAGTGCAGCCGGCCATTTTACAGGAAGGACCACAAAATAGTAAACCATCCTGGTTAGGATAATGGAAAGCACAGCAGTAAGTAGAAACAGGATTGCAAACAGGAGGTACTTTTTTTTATAGAGATATCCATGAATCAGGAAGTAAACCACGAAATAGGCAGTGGCCACATTTGTAAGGAAGGAATAATAAATATTGTCCATCCAGAACAGGATGCCATAATTGGTATTGATGGAATTTACAAAGCAAAACAGCACATATACCATCAGCCATGCGGCGAAATGAATTAAGATTGTCTGTACCCTGATTTTTGATTTCATGCTGCTTTTTGTACAAAGATATTTCTTTTGATCAACAGCAGATATCCCAATCGATAGAATGAAGAGATTCCTCTGTGAAACAATTGATTTGAACTGTCAATTGACTGCACTGGCTTAATTGTGCATTTTACAGATTATTTCCCACACTTCATAGAAAACTTTTGCACGGTTCTGCCAGGACATTCATTTTTGCACCTAAGAAGCTGTCTAAAAATGGATGGAGAAATAAATAGCCCCGTCCTTCAGGTCGGGGAAAATGAAATTGTTCTATT
>JABMQA010000750.1 GCA_013203545.1 Bacteroidota bacterium | reverse complement strand
CGGAATTTATATACTTCAAAACCTTGTTTCATATTTTTGAAAACTTCCTTGAGGAACAACAGAAAGGAGGGTTATTAACCGGACAAACAGGCTTTTTTGAAAGTGAAGTTTGGGATATGCTTTATGAATTCCAAAAAGATGGTGTTAAAGGAGCAATCAATAAAATATTAAAGCATAACGGTTGCATTATTGCCGACAGTGTAGGTTTAGGAAAAACTTTTGAAGCACTTGCAGTTATTAAATACTTTGAACTATTTAATGAACGATGTTTGGTTTTATGTCCGAAAAAATTGAAAGAAAACTGGAGCATATACAAACAGAATGATGACCGAAATATTTTAATTGGCGACAGATTTGGTTACGATATTCTTTGCCATACAGATTTAGGCCGAGAAGGTGGATATTCAGGCGACATCAATCTTGAAACAGTGAAGTGGGGCAATTATGGTTTAGTAGTAATTGACGAAAGCCACAACTTCCGTGGCAATCCAATGGATAAAGTGAAAGAAAGTGGCGAGGTAAAAATGAACCGAGCCAAATGTTTGATGGAAAAAATTATTAAGAGTGGTGTAAAAACAAAAGTGTTGTTGCTTTCAGCGACGCCGGTAAACAATAACCTACGTGATTTGAGAAATCAGATTTTAATAATCACCGAAGGAAAAAATGATGCAATGTTTGAAACCACAGGTATTAAAGACATTGCTCTTTCATTAAAGAATGCTCAAACCAACTTTACAAATTGGGCTGACAACAAAAAGAATCCGAACAGAACAGTTAAGCAATTAATTGAAAAATTAGATTCTTCATTTTTTAAGTTGTTGGATGAAATTACAATTGCAAGAAGCAGAAAACACATTATAAATTTTTACAACGCTGAAAAAGAAGTCGGAAAATTTCCTGAGCGTTTAAAGCCTATTTCAATATATCCGAACATTGATTTGAAAGACCGATTCTTCACTTACGATGCACTTAACAAAAGAATACTTCAATACAAATTATCTGTATTCAATCCTTCGGCTTATATCAAAGACGATATGAAAAAGAAGTATGAAGAATTAGCTGCAACATCAGGTGTATCTGGTTTTAAACAAAGCGACCGTGAGTATTTTCTTATCGGTATGATGAAAATAAATTTTCTGAAACGCTTAGAAAGCTCTATTGAATCATTTGAAATTTCAATGGACAGAACAATTCAGAAAATTGAAAAACTTGAAAACAAAATCAAAGAGTTTATAAAATCAAAACAAAAAACACATGAAGAAGTGTTAGAAGCATTAGAACCTGATGAAGACGAATTAGAAGAAAATGCAGACGATTTGGAACAGTGGCAAGTAGGAAAGAAATTGAAGTTTGATTTGGCAGATTTGGAGTTGGCAGATTGGTTAAGTGATTTGGGGAAAGACAAAGAAGCATTAATAGATTTGTACAATAATGCTGTGGCAGTAACACCTGACCGAGATGCAAAGCTTAAAGACCTTAAGAAATTAATACAAGATAAAATCAATCAACCACTAAATATCGGAAATAAAAAAGTCATTGTTTTTACGGCATTTGCCGACACGGCCAATTATCTTTTTGACGAATTAAAAGATTGGGTGCAAATTGATTTGAAGTTGAACATTGCATTAGTGATAGGTTCGCAGAGTAAAACAAGTTTTGGTAAAGCAGAGTATTCCAATATTCTCACCAATTTTTCACCTATTGCAAAGCACAGAAACATAATGAAATCAATGCCACAAGAAGGTGAAATTGATGTGTTAATCGCTTCTGATTGCATTAGCGAAGGGCAAAACTTACAAGATTGTGATTTTCTAATTAATTACGATATACATTGGAATCCTGTTCGTATCATTCAACGATTTGGGCGTATTGACCGTTTGGGAAGTAAAAACGATAAGATTCAATTAGTAAACTTTTGGCCAACAAAAGACCTTGACAATTACATAAACCTAAAAGAACGTGTTGAAGCACGTATGGCATTGGTTGATATTACTGCAACTGCCGATGATAATGTTTTGGCTTCTAACCAAATAGAAGAATTAATTGAAGATGATTTGAAATACCGCAATAAACAACTAAAGAAACTTAGAGACGAAGTACTCGACCTCGAAGATATGAACGAGAGCCTTTCACTAACGGACTTCACCTTGGACGATTTCAGAATTGAACTACTTAACTTCCTAGAAAATAATAGAAAAAAACTGGAAGATGCGCCATTTGGTTTGTATACTGTTGTTCCTTCGCCCTCGGGGGCTCAATCACATTATCTTGATGCAGGAAAATTTTCTGTCGCAGAAAAAGAAATCATTAAACCCGGAGTTGTGTATTGCTTAAAACAAAAAGGCGACACCGATGGCAACGAAGAAGTAAATCCACTACAACCCTATTTTTTAGTTTACATCCGTGACGATGGGCAAGTGAGATTCAACTATACAAATGCTAAACATATTCTTGAAATATACCGCTTAATGTGTGCCAGTAAACCACAACCTTTCGAGGAATTGTGCGATCTGTTTAATACCGAAACACATCAGGGCGATGACATGAAACAATATACCGTACTTCTAAATAAAGCGATTGAGGAAATTAGCAGAGTATTTAATAAACGCAGTAGCCAGAAAATAACAGGAAACGACAGAGGAGCTTTGTTAATTCCAAAATCAAAGCGGATTAACGAAACGAATAATTTTGAATTGGTTACTTGGTTGGTAATAAAATAGCTAAGTGGTGGCATTCGACCACTTTAAGTTAAAAATAGAACCATGGCAAAAAAGAAAACGATTAGTGTAAAAGGAACTGAAATTACTATCGTAAAAGTGGGTGAACAGAATTATATTTCCATCACAGATATGATTAAAGCTAAAGATGGGGATTTTTTTATTTCTGATTGGCTTCGAAACCGAAACACGGTAGAATTTTTAGGAATTTGGGAAAGTGTTTATAACCCTGATTTTAATTATGGCGAATTCGCCATAAT
>JABMQA010000749.1 GCA_013203545.1 Bacteroidota bacterium | reverse complement strand
TAACATTTCCAATCACTTTCGAAACACTGATCAGGGTCACTTCCAGTGTATCGTTTGAGGGGTTTTCATCACCCGGCAGGGAAGTATAAAAGGTGAAATGATAGGTTCCGGAGGCATTCAGATTGATGGGTGGAAAATCCACGTCAAAACTCTGGCCGGACAACAATGGATCAGACGCTGCTGGAACAGTTTGGGTTATGGGAAAACTACCTTCCATGGTATAACTGACATCGAAATCTTCCTCAATATCATTCAAACCATTGTTTTTAATCCTGAGCGTAAGTAATTCGTTGCTTGAAAAATTATCGGTGGTATTTTCGGGGTTAACCAGTTTAACAATGCCCACATCCCAGTCCGTCTCAACATAATAAACAGCGCCAAATATGGTTCCGTCCAATTCACCCCTCGAGTCATAACAAATGTTCCCAATTCCCTCATCAAATTTGTAGTAATGCTGCAATTCGTCATAATTCGGGTGGGATGGCTCAATCGGTTGTCCGATGTACTGTTGAATTACATCCTGTGATAATGCCGTATTCCAGAGGCTCAATTCATCAATTTTTGCTTTCATGGAAGCATCATCGGTATTTTTGCTGATCCATCTCAATGCCAGATTGATTGATGCATTGATGGTTCCCTTGTTTACGCCATCGGCATACAGGGTGGTGCCGGTACCATTATTCACCATGGCAAGGTGCACCCATTGGTTCAACGGAAGTGAATAGTTAAAGGTATAATCGGCAACCCCTGATAGGGTGAATCCCACTTTATTGCCCCACCACTGCTCAATACGAATCCCACTGTTACCATCATTACCTGTGAGTAGATGCTGATAATTATCGGTTTCGGATTTATTTACCATCACCACCATCGACCATGGGGGTGCAATATCCTGTCCGTTGAGTGCAACATAATCACTATCACCATTGAATTCGAGTGAAAATTGTGCATTTGAATTTAAAGCGAAAACAATGAGTGACAGGAAGAATGCGATTTTTATTGAACTTTTCATAGGATTAATATTTTCTGACAATTTGAATTTTAAAAACCGAAGAATAAATGACCTACCAAATTTAATTGTTTTATTTATACTTTTGCATACGAAAAATGAATACAGTTAAAGTTCGTTGATCAAAAGGTGAAAACGCTTAATAATTGAGATATGAAAAAACTCGTTTTAATCAGGCATGGCGAAAGTCTGTGGAATAATGAAAATCGCTTTACCGGCTGGACAGATGTTGGTTTAACAGAAAAGGGCATTCATGAGGCCATAGAGGCCGGCAGACTCCTTAAGAAAGAGGGGTTTGAATTTGAGGTTGCCTTCACTTCCTATTTGAAGAGGGCAATAAAAACCCTGTGGCTGGCACTTGAAGAGATGGATCAGATGTGGATTCCGGTGTATAAAACCTGGTGCCTGAACGAAAAGCACTATGGTATGCTTCAGGGCCTTAACAAAACCGAGACTGCAGAAAAATATGGTGATGAAAAAGTTTTGATGTGGAGAAGAAGTTTTGATATTCCACCTGCACCCATCCCGATTGAAGATACACGTCATCCCTTACACGAACTCAAATACAAGGAGGTTATCCCATCCGAATTGCCTGCAACCGAAGCGCTGAAAGACACCATCGAAAGGCTTATTCCATACTGGGAAAACAACATCAAACCCCAGATTGATAAACATGACCAGGTTTTGGTGGTTGCACATGGAAACAGTTTAAGAGGTATTGTAAAATATCTGAAAAAAATGACTGAAGAGGAGATCATCCGGTTCAACATTCCAACCGGAGTTCCTTATGTGTTTGAGTTTGATGACCGGTTTAATGTAATCGATAATAAATTTTTGGGTGACCCCGAAGCTATTAAGGCACTTCAGGAACAGGTGGCTAACCAGGCCAAAAAGAAATAAGGCATCTGATCACGATTTTTTGGTGACCCAACAAACATTTATGTGCGATGTTTAAATAAAAGTTACGCATTATGAATAAATGGATTATCCCTGATCTTCATGGTTGCTCAAAGACACTCAAAGCACTCATTGAAGAGCTTATCAAACCCGAACATGGCGATTCAATTTCTTTCCTCGGAGATTACATCGACCGGGGACCCGATGCAAAGGGAACCATCGACTATGTGTGGTTGCTTCAACAAAATGGATACAACATCCATGCGTTAAAGGGAAATCATGAGGAATACCTGTTGCTGGCATATGAAGAAGCGCTGAATGGAAAGAAAAAATTTTTCAGGTTCAGAAAAAATAACCGCCTTTTTAAGGAATGGGTCAGGCATGGCGGTAATGATACACTGCAAAGCTTTGGTGTGAAGCGGGTAGATCAGATCCCCGAAAATTATATTCGCTGGTTTCAGAACCTTGAAAATTATTACGAGGACGATGGTTATGTGATCGTTCATGCCGGCCTGAATTTTAACCGCAGGAATCCTTTTGAAGACCACCATGCCATGCTCTGGTCAAGGTCATTTGATGTTATTCCCGAGAAAATAGGCAACAAAAAGATTATTCACGGCCATGTTCCTGTTAGTCTCGATTTTATAAAAGCCTGCATTGTTGATCCACATCAACACTATATTCCGCTTGATAACGGGTGCTATCTTCCCGGAAAAGTAGGAATGGGCAATCTGGTGG
>JABMQA010000748.1 GCA_013203545.1 Bacteroidota bacterium | reverse complement strand
TTCATAATATTCAAAAACCAGTTTCCAGATACTGCTTTCGCGGTCGCTGACGAAATAAACCAATGAGTCGATAAGGAAATAGGTAGGAGGCTGTCCTTGCAAACCGAACCAGTTGTTGCCAATGGTTGAGATGTTGTTGGAATCAAGCGCTGAGATGGAATAGTCAACAAACGAAGTGTCAACTCCGGGATAGGCGGCAACCTGGACATTTTGATTTTGCAGTACACCTGTAACCCCATACCACATGATACCCTGATAAAAGGTCATGAATTTTGTGAATTGAAGATCCCATGAATCCGATGGGGCATCCCTGTCAACAATCGCATTGTCATCGAAACTGTAAGCCACAAAATTTTTGCCTGCATAATCATCGCCGTTGATGGTTACCTCTTTTTCATCAGATCCGTCAAGGTTTGCATACATAAAGGTGTATTGGTTTATGCCCAGATTGGGATTTTTTTCGATGATCCATATTTTTTTAAAGGTTCCTCCGGGAAGTTCCATTACAAACAAGGAATCTCCAACAATATTATGTGTAATCTCGTTGTAAATACCCCAGCCAAAGTCAAACAGACTTTCGGTTGCATTGATATTGAAAGCGCCCATTTCCCAGCTGGTATCGTCGTTGTATTGTACCGGCCATGTAGAAAGCCCTGTGGTGTCGAGGGTAGCCCAACCTGTAATGTCAGAATTCGGGTAGGTATAAAGTTTAACACCGATAGCCCCGTTGGTCCTGATGGACACATCCATTCTTGCCGCACTGAATTCGATATCCCAGTTATCACGTGGCTGTGCATATTCATCACCTGTTTGTAATGCGTAAAACACATCATGGGTTCTGCCCGGCATCATATTTATGGTGTCCCGTGTTGGGTTGCTGTTCAACGCAGTGAGCGGAGTAAGCAACATTATGGAACAAAAGATGATTGCAATGTTTACTGAAGTTTAAATTAAAAATGATTTGTTCATCGTACCAGAATTGTTAGTTTGGTCAAAATAGTTAAATATGTTGATTATTAATAATTGCGCAAAAGTAGTATTCCTTTTTGCACAACTACATATTACCGAAATTGACATAAAATGGTTTTTGATTGAGATAGGTTTGTGGAAAAAATATTTTGTAAAGATTGCAGGAGTTCTGATTTAATACCAAAAATGGTCAGACGAATGGATTCACAATCCTGAGCTTGTTTTCGATGAGTTGGTTGTGGTGTAAATCTTCGGAGTATAATGTTTCACAATTTGCTTCAAGGGCTGAGGCGATGATGAGGGAATCGTAAATAGAAAAATGGCATTTGAGTCGTATCTCCCAACCTATCCTTATTGTGTGAATCGAAATTTGTTTCAGTTCAATATCGGGAATTCATAAAAAGTTCCCAATTCCTTTTTAGCTTCCTCGGAGAGGATGTTGATATTGATAAATGCTGAATAGTCCATGACTTATATTTTTTTCAAAATTAATCATTTTCTTTCAACTTGTAATACGTGAAATATGGAATCAATGCTTGACTGAAAAGATTGAAAAACGAAAAACCCTGCGAAATCATAATAAGCCGCAGGGTGTTGTAACGGTAGTGCTGTTGAAAAATTAATGTTTCACCAGACGTTTATTGTGATTTCTTACGATGATATTATTATGATGCTTGATTGAATGGTATTTTTGGATCGGTACCATATTTATTGTCACCGATAGTCCCCTTTTTAAACACCAAATAAAAGAAGAAAACATAGTTGACAATTGGAATAAAACCAATTAACCCAAACCAGCCACTCATCTCCGCATCATGAAGCCTTTTAACAGCAAAAACCACAAAAGCGATGTAGCTGAATGCCACACCAACAATTGCCAAACCGGGTGAGTTGCTTGCTCTACCATAATTTATTTAACATTTTGGACAGAGTTTAGTTTACAGTCTCACAGAAAACCTGAAAGGGTGTATTAGCAGGCCGCTTAGATTTCCTTTCCCGGCCCATGGGCCGGGAAAGGAAATCTAACTTATTTTTTTGAAATAGTTGTCCAAGGATGGGGAGTAGTTAATCCATAGCTTCTTCTTAATGAGCTATCTCATTCATCTTATGTTGTTTTTCAATTAATTCAATTTTCTGTAACCTTTCGTAATCAGTATCATATTCCTTAGGATATCCATACGCTTC
>JABMQA010000747.1 GCA_013203545.1 Bacteroidota bacterium | reverse complement strand
CCACAGTCCACAGTTTTCAGTCTTCAGTCCGCAGTCTTCAGTCCACAGTCGTCAGTCCACAGTCGTCAGTCCACAGTATTCAGTCTTCAGTTGGCAGTCCACAGTCCACAGTCTTCTCCCGATAGCTATCTGGATCGCTCAGGCTTCCAAACTCTAAACTCCAAACTCCAAACTCCAAACTTCCCCTAAACTTCCTCGTATTCCGTCCGTGCAATCACCTCATCCTGGATTTGTTTTCCCAGTTCCACCCAATATTGTGTAAATCCGGCCACCCTTACCATGAGGCCCCTGTATTCGTCCGGGTTATTTTGTGCCTCACGCAACATCCGCGAATCCACAATATTAAACTGCACATGGAATGCGCCTTTCCGCAGATAGGCCCTGATCATCTCCAAAAATTTCCTGGACCCTTCACGTCCCTTCACCGCCGAAGGATGGATTTTCATGTTGAGCTGCGAGTTCTGCGACAGCGCATGGTTATAACATGTTGCGGAGTTAAACAATGCATACGGGCCGTTGTTGTCAGTCCCGGGATAAGCCGAAACCGATCCGTCGGCAAAGGTGGTACCGCATAACCTGCCATCGGGCGTAGCTACGGTAACAGCGCCCATGGGACCATGCGTGGATACCGAAATCTGACATGAATACAATGGCTTGTCATAGATCGATTTATAATCGAGGCACATTTCGCTGAACCACTCCTGCCACTCCCTAAAAATGCTGTCAACATAATTATCATCATTCCCATACTTCGGGGCATCCAGACAGAGCTTGTGGATTTTTAGCCATTTCCGGTATTCTTCGGTTTTAACCTGTTCGGTCAGGCTGTAAGATCCTGTTTCGAGGGCCGATTTATATCCGAAATTTTCCCGGAGCGCTGCTTTTAATTCATCCAGGGTAAAATGCTTTTCCTCAAAAACATTTTTCATGAGGGATGCCAGCGAATTTACCAGGTTCACACCTCCGCAAATTTCCACATTAAATGTCCTGTTGTATCTTGAACCCTGGTTACTGATATCTTTTCCAATTTCGAGGCAATCGGGTTTGAGCATGCTGTTGACGAGTGAGGGTGAAATCTTCCCCCAGATATCGTGCTGGATATTATTGGTAAGGGTTAGCACTTCAACCGATCGGCTGAAATAATCCTTGAATGTGTTCCAAATCTGATCGTAGGTATCCAGTTTTGATCCATGGGACGGATACACCTGTCTTCCTGTCCGCATATCTTTACCGTCGAACAGTACGGCTTCGAGTATTTTTGGTAAAGATAAAAAATGCACACCCACGCTTGTGGCAGGCGCTGAACCACCAGGAATCCAATGAATCTCTCCATCCAAATCCAGCGGCATCCAGCTTCCGGGTGATGTTTCCAGGCAACCGCCAATCGACCAGGCCCTGGCTTCTTCCAGCGCCATGCCTTCGTCTTTATAATTGGTCATCAAAAACTCCATGGCTACCCGGTTGCTTACCCATGCCGGATAGCCTGTCCCTATCTTGGTACATTCGATACCTTTCAGTAAAAATTCCTCCGGCAACTTCTCGTCGTAGAGTAAACTCAGGGTGGGCTGCGGCGTATCACAGGTCATGCCCGATTCAAGTATGAGCATCTCCAGTTCGTTGGCAGCATTGGCGCCATCCTTGGTCAGCCCTCCAATGCACAGATTATTGAAAGTGTTGCCGCTTAAAACACCACCAACCACACCCATCGAAGCAAAGCAATCCAGTTCGGTAAACTTGATCCGCATGTACTCAAGGAGTTCGATGGTTTTTTCACGGTCAAGTACGCCACGTTCCATATCCCGTTTCCAGAAGGGGTATAAAACCTGCCCGAGCCTGCCGGGCGACAAACCTGAAATGGCATCTTCGTTAAGTACAGCCACATGAAATATCCATACAAGCTGAAGGGCATCATGAAAATCACTCGGCGGATTGGTGGATAACCGGTCGAGGCGTTGGGCAATTTCCAGGTATTCGTTTTTCCGGTGCTCAATTTCCTCCAGTGATGCCATATTCCTGGCCTCTTCGGCATGGTTGCGGATCCAGGCCTGGATGCCTTCAAGGGTTGTTCGGACAGCCTTGTAAAAATATACCCTGTCCATTCCGGGGTAGCCGGCAACCTCATTTATCCGCTCATTACAAATATTCTTAATCTCTTCGATACCATATTGCAACGGATAAAAATAATTCATAACCTCACGGCCCTGGGGTAGGGTATAGCCCGAATCGAACATGCAGATCACCGCCCGCATGATCTCTTCCTTCTCCTTGTAATTCGGCACCATTTGTTCGTATTTATGCCCCACGTCGTCAACGGATTTATTGTGCCATTTTTTGGCAACCTTCAGCAACATGGGCATTTCCTCCTTGCGCAATCCAAATTTCCCGGCTATCGAAATCACATTTCCGGCACTTTGTGTAACGTTTCCGCCACCCTGTCCCATGGTGGTCACCTGGTCAGCGCTTACTTTACCGGCCTCAAGCGCCTGGGTGTACAGTTCATCCTCCTTTGCCATGAAAAAGGCTTCTGAAAGCCAGGGCAAAGGGTATGAACCACGCAGATATTGTGCTTTACCCATCACCAGCAATTCACCAGGAAATATTACAGGTGTCATATGTTCAAACCCTGCCTTCAGTGCCTCTGCCCTCCTAACAATGGTGACCTCACCCTCCAACGCTTCCCATCTGCGTGTGTACCAGTAAGGAAACTCAATGGATACCGACGATTTCGTGTCAAAATACAATTGACGGGCATTATTTGCCCGAGGCGTGGGATTCTTATTAACTTCCCTCGATTCGATGTCACCTTTTGGCTTTTGCCCGTAATAGTTGTAGGCCCTGGAATTGGTTTCGGTTGTGCTGTTGGTGTTTTGCATATCGAAAATTTATTGGTATCGGATTTTTTAAAATTCTTTTCAGTTTGCAAATATACTGAAGCTATTCGATATGTGCCAATGATGTTATCTGAGGTGGGATAAAATTAAATATTCAATCAGCAGACTTTAATCCAAACCCACTCGTTATTCAGCCTGGTAAAATCAATTATTTTATTCAACAGTACATTCAAATTAACAACATCAAATATGACCAAATTCTACCTTTTTAATTAGTCATTTAATTTTAAAAGGAGCATGATTACATACAAGGTTATTGATGAAGAAATCCTGATTGAGGAATACTCAGGAAAGGTAAACCGTGAGGAATATATTCGCCTGAAGAAAACCCAGGTAAGTCGCACACATTATTTAAAAATGAAGGGCATCGTGATGGATTTGCGAAAAAGTACGATGTCGTTCAGTAAAAGTGCAATAAAGGAATTGGTGTTGTTTATTTTAACGAATAAACGACTTTTCGAGAATAAATCCATTGCCATACTTACCAAAACCATGGACCAGCTAAATTTTGGATATTTTTTTAAAGATCAGCTTTCCGAACATATGGTTACGGTCCGTATCGAGCAATTCTCCTCCAAACAGGCAGCGATGAAGTGGATGTCGGGAAAAGGGTAGGGTATTGAGGGTAATTATCAATGAGTCAGATATAAAAATATAAAAATCAAATATCTCGCAAAGCCGCAGAGTCGCAAAGGCTTGAATATAAATAAAATAATTCTTTGCGGCTTGGCGGCTTGGCGCGAAATTAAGGTTTTTAGACCGGGCTCATCAATGGTTAATAATAATCTCAATTGGTCTTACTAACTCATGTTATTCCTACTCCGTCATCAACCAACTTCGATCGAATTCACAGTACCCGATGCAGGCTTTGTAAATCTTGAATCTGCGACCTAACCGGAAGGAAAATAAAAACCCTGCACTCCGGAAACCTAATGACCGGCACTCATCCCTTCACCTGGTATGTGAAGGATGTTCAGCGTGGCATGTACCTTCTGAAAATGGAATCAGATGGGCTTATATACACCCGGAAACTGATTGTCAATGAATAATTGAATCATGTTAAATGTGAATCCGGGCAAATCATATCGTTCGCCTGTGTAATTCTTTCTTATCTGTGTAAATCTGAGAAATCTGTGGCATATTTAATTTGAGACAAAAAAAATCTGGCCACAAGTTGTACGGATGGCAACCACATTTATTTCCAGAGATTGCAAACGGATGGAGCTGCTGAAACCAGAATAGTCATCCTAATTAAATAAAGAGACCTACAATTATACAAAGCAGTTCTTCGGACAAAAATGTGCAACAAGTCAGGTGTGTGAGTTTTTCAAAAAGAGTGAGTTTGATCCGGGGGTTATCTTTATGGCCGATATTGCTGATAACCTGAGCTGCTTCATTATGAAGCATACAACTAGAAAATCTCACTGTTTTTTCTTAAATAAGAATTTAGTACATTTCCCACATATATTTCATCTGTGAAAACAATTTCAATCTCCTTTTTTGTTAAATCCGTTATTAAAGGTTCATCGCTTACAAATAAAATCACCACGTCACAATCTTTAAGTATATTTAGAGTAATAGCATATCTATCGGATTTATGTAAAGTATTATTTAATCCTTTTACCTGAGCAGAGGATCTGTTTGTACGAAATTCCTGGCTCTTTATCTTGCTTCCTTCAAGGTCAAAAATTGCAAACCCAATATTATAACATAAATGAGTTGAGATGGTTTTCCAATCATTGGTTGGAATTGCTATTTTCATTTTTAAAATTTATCTTTATATCAAGCATAATGCAAGATGACTTTGGGTATTTTAGAAAATATAGTGCGATTACTATTAAAAGTTAAGAATTTTCTCAACTTCATCCTTATCAATATCCATCAAATATTGAATGCCACTGATCTTGGCTGCTTCCTGAGTTAAAGCTCCAATATCATCGCGTGCGATATATTCAAGAGCAAATTTGCGAGACCCAGACATAAGTTGGCGCAAACCCTGGGCTAACCGTTCGTAGTAGGTATATAAACCTATTGCTCCAGTAGGTAATTTTTCAAATGCATCATTTCCTAATTCCTTACGTAATTCATTGGCAGTCACAAAAATTTCGTCGATTTTACCACCAAAACGTTCAACATATACAGGAAGCTGGTTTTCATTAATTGCACGTCCTATTGTTTTACCTACCATTGCCGCCGCGATTGGTCCCCGGGCCATTCCTATCATTTTCACATAAGGGGCACCCATTGCAAGCCCTTTGAAAATCTGATCCTCAAAAGTAAATCCACCCGCAACAGCTAAAGAAGGAATATATTTCTTTTTCTTTGCAAGAATATCTGCATAATTGTACAACATGGAATG
>JABMQA010000746.1 GCA_013203545.1 Bacteroidota bacterium | reverse complement strand
TCAAATAGTCAATGCAATCTTGTTCTGTATTAAACATTTCTTCAAATTCCATTTGATTTGCCGGATAATTCATCCCGCAAAGTTATTATTTCACGGGAGAAGATCGGATACTCCATTTTTAATTATTCAAACCCGAACTCTTTTACTTTTAATGGTGAACGCATCACCAACTGCCCGGATATTAAGTACAATCCGGTAGATGACGAAGTTTATGTGCTAGACAGATGCTACAGCCACGTTAAAGTATATGAACCAGATGATCTTGGTAATATGATAGAAGAAATTGATGTGATATCAAATTCTACCGAATACTACCCTTATAGTCTATGCTTTAATGCAAACAGAGATAAATTGTTTATCAGTGGGCAACAATTCTATACATATAATAAAGATTACATCCATCTGTTGACTTATGACATGAACACAAATTCCTTTATTAATAGTGAGGATTATCAACTGAATAATGAACAAATTCTTGTTACCGATTTAACTTTGGGCAGTGATAATTACGTGTATGGTTTTTCCAAAAAGTATTGGTACAAACTGAATCAAACAACAAATAGTGTTGCTGAGTACCAATATGACAACTCATTGATTTTAGAATCTTATGATGTATCCTATGATCCGGATAAAAACCTTTTCTATATCTATAGTTCCAATAATTCTGAGAATGAAGTAAAAACCCTCATTCTGGATGCAGCTAACAATTCATTCCTAACACCTGTTGAATCAG
Source organism: Bacteroidota bacterium (assembly GCA_013203545.1). GTDB lineage: Bacteria > Bacteroidota > Bacteroidia > Bacteroidales > 4484-276 > JABMQA01. The sequence goes on along the minus strand of JABMQA010000746.1, from coordinate 1,521 downwards.
GTATATCTTTTTTAGCAAATACCATTGAAGAATACAATTTGTCTTATTTTGATCATAATTCATTTATTATCAATTCCGGTAACTATTCCTCTGGTATTGTATCCAAAATTTCCTGCCCCCTGACCCGCGAAATGAACACACCATGGCAGTGGTTTTCGTTTCCAAGGTTAAATCGGGAAGGAAATAACACAGTATCTGCTTTGCCAATTTTGGAGAATTTAGAGCCATTACCATATAACCTTCAGTTTATCAGCAATGAAAATGGAAGTAATTTATCTATAATGCGACAGAATAATACATGGACCTTATCTCAGTTTTATGACATTATTAGTACGAAAGGTTATAAATTGAACATCCAGGATCAGGGCACCTTTACGCACACCATGTACGGAACCGACCTGGATCTGAATACATCTGTACCTTTGTACGAACAACAAAACGGTAACCCCGAAAACTGGATAGGTTACTTTATGCCCATGGCGCTTGAACCGGAGGATGCATTTGTGGGGGTTTGGGACTATCTTACCAAAATACAGACCCGGGCTTGGACCATGCGCAAAACATCCACCGGCGAATGGATGAGGCCATCCAATGTTACACCACTCGAGTATGGCGATGCGGTGATAGTAGAGGTTTCGAATAACTGTACACTTTACTGGAACCAAAATGCTGAACCCGCCGAAGAACAGGAAAAACGCGGGGGGACGGAATTCTTCAGCTATATGGAGTATAGTGATTACACACCCTGGTACATTCAGACGGATTCATTGCAGGGTGTTCAGGAAATTGCGCTGCTGGCAGGTGATTCCTGCATCGGGGCAACGGTAATGCTACCCACCGATACTTTAATTGAGGTGAATGCCTATACACAAGCCGTTGCACCAGGCACACCGGTTGAAATTGCCACCTGGGACGGGCTAAAATCCACAGCAGGGAATAAACAGGATTTCCTGGTGAACAACATCATAACAGGTGCAAGGGAAAGCAGGCAGGTGTTCACCGGCGAAGGTCAACCTTACTATTACATCACATTCGGTGATGTTGAAAACAGCAAGCAACAGACAACCGCCCAACCGGCCCGTATCCTGAATATCAACCCCAACCCCTGCACCGGTTACACAACCATCGGGTTTTCGGTTGATAAGGATGCTATGGTTGAAATCGTTGTAACCGGCCTCGACGGTACGCCCGCAGCCAGCCTGGCCAGCGGATATTACTCCGAAGGCGCCTACCAGAGCGTATGGCAGCCCGGCAATGAAGCCGGAAACGGGATTTACCTGGTACAAATGGTTGTGAACGGCAACGTGGTCCAATATGAAAAAGTGGCGGTGATAAGGTAAAAACCGAAATAAAACAATTTAAAAACTCACGCATAGGCGCTAAGAAATGACAAAAAAACGTAAAAAAGAGAAGCAATGAACAATTTTCACATACCGATCCGGATTTATTTTACAAACCTTTGCGCCTTTGCGCCTTTGCGTGATTTTATTCAAAGCATCCTCCGCTCATCACTCACCACTC
>JABMQA010000069.1 GCA_013203545.1 Bacteroidota bacterium | reverse complement strand
TGAACTGAAAAAACAATAACAACATCTCTCAATAAAGATATATTTTTCAGGGCTTTGCAAACATTTGCTATCCCCGTCCCAATATTCTCCCTTCTGTGCATAGTAACTAAAACCAGGTTTTTATGCGGCTTATTCAAATAGGCAATTAATTGTCCCGGCACACCGGGAAACAGGCTACATTTCTTCATCTTTCCTAAACCGGAGCCGTTGTTCAGTATGTGGTTAAGGGCATCAATTCCCGTATTGCCTGTAACATAAATACCGGATGGTTCAATGTTTTCATTTAATAAATTCTGTTTTGCAGTCTGCGTAGGGGCAAAATGAAGTTCAGCCAGCCTGCTTATCATTTGTCGGTTCAATTCTTCAGGGTAGGGTTCATCTCTTCGATAGGTTCTCAGGCCAGCTTCAATGTGTCCAATCCTGATTTTTGAATAAAAACCTGCCAGGGCACCGATAAAAGCAGTGTGTGTATCACCCTGAATCAGAATCAGGTCCGGTGCCGTCTTTGTAATAACCGGTTTTATTTTGCCCAGGATTTTCACTGAAACATCAAAACTGTCCTGATTATGCATCATAATGTCAAGATCATAATCTGCTTTTAAGCCGAATACCTGCATCGCCTCCTCAAGCAATTCCTTATGCTGTGAAGTTATGCAAACAAAACATTTAAAAAGCTTGTTACTTTGAAGCAATAAAATAACCGGGGCCATTTTGATCACTTCAGGCCTGGTTCCCATGATACATAGTATTTTCATGCAAACATAATTAGTTCATTAACAAAATACGACTGTTTGTCAAAGGCAGGTACATTTCACTCGAATCAGGCATTTCGATATGGAGTTGTAGCGATGGATCGGAATTATCCGTAATGATATGAGCTGTTTCTTTTTCAATGCGGACTGAATAACCAGTATGTATTCGCTTTTTCCACCATGAGGCAAATTCACTATAGGTGGTTATCCATACTTTCGGCAATTTTTTCAGCCTGGACAGAATAAAATCAAAAATCTCCGGAAACTTGTCGATTTCTTTATACGGATGACCATATAACATGATGGGTTCATTCCTCTCAAATTTTTCACTGATGATCCGGTCGAAATAAGTGATCATTTCTTCCCTTGAAAAATGCGCTTTCCTCAAAAGTCCTATACAAACAGGATGAACCGGCAACTGCAAAACTGTTGATACACGGTTACCAAATACCGGATAATACGGCAGATCGTCGTAACCGGATGCAAATTCGGACGAAAAAGAAAACCTGAGGTTTTCCAGAACCCTGTTTAACGAAGGATTCCATTTACCAAATGGAGAGGCAAAACCCGTGACATGAATTCCGGATTCCTCCAATAGCCTTCTTCCTGTGCCAATGTTCATTTTGTTCTGCCGGTAATTAGTGAAAGTTTCATGGTCATAACAGTGAAGTTGTATATCGTGCCCCCTTTCTCCGATTGATGCAATATGGTGGAGATAAGATTGCTGTGCTTTAACATGAATGAACCATGTAATAGGGAAAGAATGCGAATCAGCATAGCGTAAAACACGATCAAAATCAACCTGATCGCTATCATCACAATCAACCCTGAAAGTGACAACTGTCCGAAAATCCTTCGGATAATAACTGAGATGTATGTAAGGCAGGTTTTTCCTAAACAATTCCTCTTTTAAAGTATTGATCACGGTTTTACGCAATAAAGCCTTATTGGTCCGGGCAATGGTTTCCCGGGGAAACCTTTTTCCAATGCCGGGGAGGGCAATGATTTGTGAACCGGTATCTGCATAGGATATTAATGGTATATCCTGCGGAATATTATGAAGATACTTATGATAGCCTTGCGGGCATCCTTCATGACGGATTATTTCCCTGAGGATTGTTCTTTTTACAAATGAATTGAACAATATCATGAATTTGTTAAGTTTTTCGTTAAATCACCAATGCCTGCCCGGGTTAAAGCTTTATAAACCCTTGTCCTCCATAAGTCAAGGGAAAATGCCCGGGAAGCAGTTTCATACCCCATGTATGCCAGTTCTTTTGCAAATGACCTGTCATTTGACAATTGCGTGATAGCAAGCTCAATTTCTTTAATTGTCGGTTTAATGAGGAGCCCATTGAAATCGGGAAAGACAAGGTTGCAAAGTCCGCCAACATTTGTTGCAATTACTGCACAACCGGATGCCATTGCCTCAAGGCACGAAAAGGAGGGCCCTTCAGAATAAGTAGAGGGAATAACAGCAATATGTGACCGGTTAAGATGTGCTGTGATCTCTTCATGAGGTATGGCCTCAATAACAACCTGCTCAGTGTTCCTGAACTTATTACGTAAGAAACTTTCTAAAGGACCTGTACCGGCAATGAGGACATTAATTTTTGGTAATGCACCAAGCAGACGCTCAACAGCAATGGCAAATTGATGTACTCCCCGCCTGCTAACGAATCGCCTCGCAAAAATGATATTGATCCCTTCATCCCGATCCCATTTACCCTTCCAGTCAGCCTCTTTCTGCGGGATCGCAAAATTAGGTATATAAGTGATTTTATTGTTATCAAAATACTGTCCCAGCCTGATGCGGGCATAATTAAGGAAATTTGTATCAACCGAAATTGTTAATCTTGATTTTCTGAACATTTTAAGATTATGCCTGCTGAGTTTCCTCCTGATCATTTCCCATTTAATGTGCTGCGCAATGTTCGGCCTCGTATTGGTATAATCCCAATGAATACCATGCTGAATAAATATCTGGCCAGGTTTAAAATATTTTTCACCAACGGATGAAGTAGCATAAACAATCCATTTGATCTGTCGGTTTTTGATATCTTCATGGCTCAGCCTGCACATTTTATGACGATTCACTGTCCCGGTGCCGATTATTATCGAACCATTGAACTTTATTTCATACTCCTTATCGGAGGTTTGATAGATAAACGGCGTATAACCCATATCAACCAACAGGCGTGAAAATTCAGAAAGCCAGGTTTCTATACCTCCTATGCCGATTTGCGAAGCATCTTCAGGATTTAATAAAGATTGGGTAATTATTGCAATGTCCGGGTTCATATTTGTTGCATTTCATAAAGGAGTTTTCTTTTCCAATTCATTTCACTGTCAAGGAAAAGTTAAAATCATCTATAGTATTCAATGTAAAAAACGTCTTACGGATTTTTCGAGGGATGACAGAAAATGAAACCGTCTGCCATATTCACAGTTGTTTTTTTTAATGGGATATATGTTGTATTTAAAGCCACCCTGATCAACTCCCCCCAATCTATGTTTATAGGGGTTATGGCCACCAAGGAGATCAAATGCTTCGCAATCGTTTTCGATTGCATTTTTAATATTATGAATCAGTGATTGGAATGTTAGATTGAACCAGGGAAATTTTTGCATAATCCTTAAGTTCAAACCTATTGTGAGCCCGTTAAAAACATGATTATAAGTAATGCCGAAAAGAACCACCGCCGTTTCATCATCTATGGTCATAACATTCATTTGCAATTTGTTTTTTTCCAAAAATGCCCTGGCAACTTGCTGCAGATGTTTTTTAAAACCGCTGCGCATAAGGACTGAATGCACATTTTTGTGTTTCATCAGTTCGCAATGAAATGTAACCATTTGCTCCCAATAGTGTGAAAAATTGTTGTGGTCTGCATCAAAAAAATCAATGCGATGATTCTTGCT
>JABMQA010000745.1 GCA_013203545.1 Bacteroidota bacterium | reverse complement strand
GTCAGTAGGTTAATGAAATTGGAAAAATTTTATGGAAAATATTAATTCTTGTGATTCAAACCTGATAATCCCGATAGCTTATGGGAAGATCGGGTTCATTTAGCAATTGGTATTACTCAGTGAAGTTGCGATACCGATTACTATTTGAAATGCGCCTTTAGTTCGTTTTACTCCTAAAGCCCCTTCAAATATGTATCGGCATTAACTCCCGATAAAAAATCGGGACAGGCTATTGCAATAAGCAATCCCGGATGTCCGGGATCAGCGCATTTTGTTACGCAATTGGTATAAATTACATAATATCAGTGAGTAGTATTAATAAAGCAAATTTTGCGGTGAATAATTCGGGTAAATACAAAAAGCCCCAATCCAATATCCATGGATCAGGGCCTAAGATTAAAACACTGACGTAAATATTTATTCAATCACAATTTTTTCGATTGAGGTTGAAGTTGCATTTGAAATTCTTATGAAATACACGCCTGAAGGCTGCTTACTCAAATCAAGGAAGGTTGATCCGTTCGCTTGTGCTGAATAAACCTTCTGTCCTTTCATGTTCATTACTGAAATTTCACAAGCTTCGATATCGGCCATGGTAATTTTGACTTTACCATTGCTGGGATTAGGTATAACACTGAATATTAAAGCATCAACAGCATTTACACTGGTAGCTCCCATCTTGAAATCATTAATAATTGAGAGTCCGTTTTCAGCAAACAGGCCATCATGATTTGCGATATTCTGATTGTAAACAGGGCATACTTCAAATTCTTTACCATGTCTGAAAATTTTGAATGACATCAGTTCATTCTGAATCATTCCGTCTTTCAAAGTAGTGGTCAGATCATTTCCGTTAACCACAAGTGGTAATATTTCATCAACACCATTGTATTGGGCCATTCCTGTGCAGGTTCCATCAGCAGCAAAAACACCTACAACATCACCTTCGTCAAGATTTGCAGCAGTAACAGAAATAACATGCTGTGAACCTGTACGTGTTACATCATTCCAGTTTGTGGTGTTTACAAAATGATTTCCAGCAACAGGCTCTGTACCAGATTTCACTGGTACATCGAAGTCGAGTGTTACGGTATTGTTAATAAGAGCAAGATAGGCATAACCAGGTACAAGGGTTTCCAGAGCTCCTTCAACACCCGGAACAATACCACCTGTGGGCCAGTATATTTCTTGGGTTAAAACATCGAAAACATATTCGATGGCAGTGCCATGTGGAACCAGCACATCTTCAACAGAAGCAGGCTCAAGACTAAGCACCGGAATGTAGACATTGCCAGGTTGGAGGGTTACAGTCCTGTCGGTCAGTTCGGCACCTTCAATAACAAAATCAACTGCGTAGTTGTATTTAACTTTATATCCCTGGTAAGTATCCCAATCGCCAATTGTGTTAAGGTTTTGACCCGGCCAGAAAATACCATTTGTTCCTATAAGAATAACCATTTTATCCAAAACCGGGGCAAACAAATCTTCCATCATAATCTTATCAACCGGTATCATATTGCTTGAAATTCCTGACCATCCCTTAGGATAGAATTTTCCCTCGCAACCATCATTATATATCCAGTCCTCTTCCTCCATATTCATCAGGGTACCGTTATAACCAGATTTAAGGTCGTGTAATGTTGCACCAGAGCCTTCATTAAAATTATAACAAGCAACCAGATTATTATATGCCATAGGATCGTCGATACATGCGTAATCAATAATTTCCTGCTGGGTCAGGGCCACATTCCATATGCATACTTCATCAATCATTCCTTTAAAGGGAATACTTCCGTCCGTAACCCTTTCACCTATCCTAAGGTTTGTCCCGGTACTGGTATTTATCCCGGGTAAAGAAGCTGTACCTACCAGCACACCATTTTGATAAAGGAATCCGTTAATACCATCAAATGCAAAAGCAACGTGAACCCATGAACCTAAGGGAACAAGGGCATCTGTGGCAGACAAGTTTCCGGTTGAAGTTCCCGAAAGGTATGCGAGTTTTCCGGATGCGGCAACCATAAAGGTATTTCGTTTTCCGCCAGCGTTTGTACCATAATCGATAATGCATAGATTAACGGAAGGAGCTGCATCTAAATAAATCCAGGCTTGAAATGTCCTGCGGTTAGCTCCAAGTACTCCGGGATAGCTAGTCTGGACATATTCGTCTGTCCCGTCAAAATAAAGGGAGGTTGGGACGAAAATAAGATGTTCAATCATTACATCAAGAACCACATCTTCATCTGTTACTGTAAGGGATCCTGATTTTTCCTGGAAGCCAATGGCAGCGATATCATAAGTATAGGATCCGGGGAGTAAATTGGCAAAAACAGCCTGCCCTGAAGCATCTGTAGTC
>JABMQA010000010.1 GCA_013203545.1 Bacteroidota bacterium | reverse complement strand
TACCTTTACAAGTTTACTGCGGCAAAACTACTATTAATAACTATCTGCCACCATAATAGCAACTTACAGACCCTTACAATTTTCTTTCAATTGCTTACATGTAAAGTATTGCATATGTTTCCGCCTATCAAAAACGCGAAAAACCTTCTAAATAGAAATGAAAACCTTGTTCAACTGTAGAGATTAATAGCTTTGTTGCGCAGTGTGAATACGAACATACGAGGACGTATGATTAATACGCATAATTGGAAAGGAAATCATCAAGATCCTGCTCTTTGGTTAAGTTGAGCTTTTGCCGTAATCTCGATTTTCGGGTATAAATGGCTTCGGGAGAAGTCTCAAGAAATTCAGCAATTTCAATATTTAAAAACCTTTGCTTAAGGTAGGAACACAATCTCAAATCGTCAAATGTAAGCTTGGGATAATTCGACTTCAGCGAACGGTGAAATTCCTGGCTACTTTTATCAATGAAGAGTTTCGAAATCATTTCCTTAACCTGCTTGATCTCCATCCTGGCAACCGGGCTTCTATCCTGAATGAGTTTATCGAGCTGGCTTCGGAGTTCATAAAACAAGGTAACATTTCTGATCTCTTCACTCTTCAATTCCAACTCTTTTTCAATCTTTTTTGCAGCGTCCAACTGATCCGCTAAACCCCGCTTTTCCTCAGCATCACCACTTTGCTGCTGTTGTACCATCTCCGACAGAAAACTTTCCTGCTCTTTTTGCACCCTATTCAACTCATTCTCTATTCTTTCCTTTTCTTCAAGTTTGGTTTTAATTCCGATGTGGTTATTCACCCTTGCCAGAAGTTCCTCTGTTTTAAAGGGTTTTGTAACATAATCCACAGCCCCTAATTCAAATCCTTTAACAACATTTTCCGTTTCCGACTTGGCAGTAAGGAAAATTACAGGAATCGACCTGGTTTTCGGATCACGCTTCAAAACTTCACAAACTTCAAACCCATCCATTCCGGGCATCATGACATCCAGCAGTATTAAATCGAAATCGATCGATTTCACTTTATCGATGGCTGAGGGGCCATTTTTTGCATAAGTAATATTATAGTTCTTGGTTTTCAGTATATTGGCTGCCAATTCGATATTCTTTGGAATATCGTCAACAATCAGGATTTTATACTTCTTTTCAGTTTCCATCTCTTAAATTAATTTTCGTTTTGCTTTAGTGTAAAATGGAAGGTACTTCCTTTGCCTTCTTCACTATAAATCCATAGTGATCCGCCATGCTTTTCGATAAATTCACGTGAGATTATCAACCCCAACCCGACTCCTTTTTCACCACGTGTGCCCCACCTGGGTTCATTTTTATCCTTTTTATACAGATTATTCATTGTTTCTTTATTCATTCCAATTCCGCTATCCTTCACCGAAACAACAACCCAGTCTTCCTTTTCCTTTCTCACTGAAATGATTATTTCCCCTTTGGGCTGTGAAAATTTTATGGCATTGGATATCAGATTTCTCAATACTGTTTTTATGGCATTTTTGTCGACAAAAACCTGATATTTTTCTTCCAAACCTGCTACCAGGGTGATAGATTTATTTTTCGCCACACCGGATAACAGCCCAATCGTTTCACCAATAATTTCATTTAAGGAAATTAATTTGGGTTTATAAACCATTCGGCCCTGCTGGTTCCTGGCCCAAAAAAGCAAATTCTCCAGCAGTGAGTAGGCCGAACTTGTTGAATTCCATACGGCTTTCAAAAACCCCTGCATGCTATCATTATCCATCGAAACATCACCACCTGCAATCAGCTCAAGCGACTCCTTGATATTTCCGAAAGGCCCAAGTAAATCGTGGCTGATGATAGAAAACATTTTATCTTTCGTATCATTTGCTTCTTTAAGTTGCAAATTAATGGTTTCAAGTTCTTCCCGGGATTTTTTCAAACCGATATGCGTTTCAACCCTGGATAATAACTCCTGGCCATTAAAAGGTTTGGTAACATAATCGGCACCTCCCAACTCAAAGGCCCGTACAACATTTTCAGGCTCAGTTTTGGCAGTGAGGAATATTACAGGAATTTTCTGCGTATCGGGATTGCGCTTTAATTTCTCACAAACTTCATAGCCATCCATCTCCGGCATCATAATATCAAGGAGTATCAAATCGAACGAAATAGCCTTCACCTTCTGCAACGCATCCCTTCCACTCTGAGCAAATGAAATATTATAGTTATATGATCTCAGAATTTTTGCAGCAACCCTGATATTGATCGGGTTGTCGTCAACTAAAAGTATTTTAGGATTGGAATTCATCAATCAGATTATTACGTTC
>JABMQA010000744.1 GCA_013203545.1 Bacteroidota bacterium | reverse complement strand
GCAGACATCGTATTTTACATTCCAGCAATTTTCATGTACGAACTTCGTAAAAAACATATGAATAAGTAAAGGCGAAACCACTTTTTAGGTAAGAGCTTTCACCTGTTTGGTATTCTCTGCAAGATAAAAAGCGGTGAATGCAACGAACATGGGAATAAATACATGGTGATAGCGGCCCATGTTCTCGAGAAAAAAATGAGAAATGGTGGCGATGATTGCATAAACAAGGTAAATATTTAAAGCCCCAAATCTCAGCATTTTTCTCCTGTTCTTTATAAGAAAAAGCCCCGATAAGAAAAGTAGTGCCTTAATAAAAAGCTTACTATACAACCACAATACCTGTCCCAGCACAAAATTCTGTTTTCGTGTGCTGTTAATTCCCATTGGTGCATGGTCACCCCAGAAAATATAGGGTTTGTGCAGCAGGATATCCAAAATAAAAGAGGTAGGGTTTTCGTGAAGACGGTTTAAACCCAAAGCTATACAGACACTATCCTTTCGACTGTTATCAAGGTGATGTTCCCGTTGGATCCGTCTAACATTACGGTTATCCGCTTTGTTCCATTCACCATGGGTCTGTGTATTTGTACTCAGATAAAAACTCCAACCCCCATAACCCCCGGGAGACACTGTGAATTTGTCGTGATTAATTTTATACCAGATTGTAATGGGCGCAATCCCTAATAAAAATAACAAGATGAAGGTTATACTTGTTTTAATGATTTTCTTTTGATGTATAAATATGAAATAAAAAAGTACAGGAATAACTACCAGTATTGCGGTTGGCCTCATATACTGCGCTACTGCCAGGGAAATTGCAGCAAAAACCACATTACTGGTTTTGAAGTGGTTTAAATCCGAAATGAAATACACACATAATAAGACAAAAAACAGGTAGTAATCGTCCGATGCTATGATAGCCACCTGGTAAAGCTGTTCAGGGCAGATGGCCATAATAAAGGCTGCAGATTTTGCAAGCACACTGTTTCCATACCTGAGAACAATTTTATAAAGCAGGTAAACCTCCAGGGTTGATATGATGATAATCGGTAACAACCCCACCCATACCTTGGGCACAAAGATCCAATAAAAAAAGGCTGTGATATGGGAGGCTCCGGTTGGTTTGATCGGATTAAGCCAATATTTTCCATCAAAAATATCAAGCGCCATTTCGTGGAAAAAAAGAAAGTCGGACTCTTGTGTTTTGTCAAGAATGATAAAAAACAGAATCCTGAGTGCAAAAGCAAAAGCAACGATATGCCATATTTTGAAATGATCAATAAACCGCTCATACAAACTGATGATTTTAAGCCTGTCGTTCTTTAAAAACCAGAACATAATCCCAAGTCCAAGAAAAGCCGCCAGGGAATAGATCCATGAGAAATCCCAGTTGTGACGTGTGTAGAGCGATGAAAGTATGAAAATTGCACAAAGCCAGACAAGGGCTCCTCCGTAAATTTTTATAATCCTGGTTTCAATCATTGTTATCTATTTAAATTTATATATGATAGCCTGCGAAAAAGATTTAGATACCATTCGCACCAGGCCTGCATATTTTAATGATGGCGTTCCGGTCTTGCGGTAAGTAAAGTTTACCGGCAATTCAGCAACTCTCATTTTCCCGGAGCATGCTTCACCTGAGATGATCAGGTTAGGCACAAGCATGTTTTCAGGAATGTTTTTAATGATATCTTCAAAGGTATCACTTCTCATCAGCCGGAACGGACAATTTGCATCCAGGGGTGAACAGCCAAACAGAGCGGTAATAGTGATGCGGGAAAAGGCAGATATTAGCTTTCTGACAAAGGTGGATTGTCTGTTTTTACGGATTCCTATCAGAAAATCGTGATCGTGCCGGATTTTCCAGAACTCATCAAAACAATCCGGATTGATTTCGTTATCCGAATCAACCTGTAAAACCCATTCAGCATGCATACTTTCCCGGTATCCCTGAAGAATGGTTGGGCCATGACCTGAGTTTTCTTTGTTGGTAATAACAAGAAACGGGGGATTCATTTTTACCTGTTGCAGCACTTTTAAAGAATGGTCTTTTGATCCGTCATTATACGCCCTGATTTGAAAATGAATTTCCAGCGACTTTAATTTTTTTACCCAGGACATGATCACATGTTCAACAATTTCAGCTTCATTGTATACAGGTATGACCACAATCAAGTCAGGTTTATTCTCCATGTTTCATCGTATTAAAAACAGTAAGTGCATTTGCAATTGTTTGATGCATATCATAATATTTGTATTCACCAAACCTGCCACCTATGGTAATGTTAGGAAACAAGGTTGCCTCATGCTGGTATTTCTCCACCAAGGCCTGGTTTTTCTTGTCATTTATTGGATAGAAGGGTTCCTGTCCAGTGCCGTTTAATGAATACTCCCGTGCTATCAAGGTATGGTCACCTGAAAAAACAGATCTCTCAGGGTGCAGGTGTTTCCACTCGTGAATGCGGTTAAAAGGAATTTCTGCTTCTGTATAATTCATTACCGAGGTGCCCTGAAAATCGCTCACGTTCTTTATCTCCTGTTCAAATTTCAAGGATCTCCATTCAAGTTTTCCATAACGAAAATCTAACAATCTATCTACCGGGCCGCTGTAAAATATCCTGGCATTTTCAGGAAGATCATTTCTGATGTCGAAAAAATCAGTGTTCACTAAGACGCGTATCCTTCCATGAGAAAGCATTTTTTTAAAAATAGCACCATAACCGGTTTCAGGGATACCCTGCCAGCGACTCTCATAATAGCTTTCGTTATAATTAGTGCGGAAAGGCAGGCGTTTAACCACAGTAGCCGGGATTTTTTGTGGCGAAATACCCCATTGTTTCCAGGTATATCCTTTTATGAAGGCTTCGTACAGAGGTCTTCCAACTTTTGAAATGGAATAGTTTTCAAGGCTATCAACATTCGGAAGGTCTGACTTTTGCACCTCTTTCTTCAAAAATGCATCAACTTCATATGGGCGCAGGTTTACCTTGTAAAATGCATTGATGGTTTCAAGGTTGATGGGCATCTGATAAACGGCTCCGTTCCATGTGGCCAGCACCTGGTGACGATAGGCATTGAAAGGTGAAAAGGAATTGATATAATCCCAGACATCACGATTGGAAGTGTGGAAAATATGGGTTCCGTATTTGTGGTATTCAATGCCTGTTTGGTGACAGACCTCGGAATAACAATTACCCCCGATGTGTCCTCTCTTTTCTATTACCAGTACATCTTCATCAAGCACGGATGCAATCCTCTCGGCGATGGTGCTACCCCAAAATCCGCTCCCGACAACAACAAATTTATAATCTAACATGCATGCTGATTTCTATTTTCACGAACTGTCTGCAATTCACTGCTCAAATATAGTATTTAAAGAATCAGGATTGGCATTCAGAAACTGATTTATTGGCCGGAACGACCTGACTGCTTACAGCACAGGAGGTCTGAAGAAATTCGTATGCGCAAAATCGCTCTGGAAAAGATGGTATTTGTCTT
>JABMQA010000743.1 GCA_013203545.1 Bacteroidota bacterium | reverse complement strand
GCAGTCCACACCTGAAGAAATGATAATATTGGGTTGTATTAAATCCGAGTTTCCGGTAAATGGGCTCCCCCTGTCGCGTTGCAATGAGTAATAGCGATTTGCAGTTCCATTTTTTTAATGCCACGATAAGATGGTTGGTAACGGCAGTGCCAACCCCTTTTCCGCGATGATCATTTTTAACGATAATGTTGCCCAGCCATCCCGTATCACCCGTATAAATCCCGTTTCCAACACCCACTATTTCACCCGAATGTTCAGCCACAAAGGGAATGAAATAGTCCTCACCAAAATGTAATTTCATAAATGAAACGATGTTGAAATGCCAGTCAGCTGGTGGAAAATCCCTTAACAATTCGATCTCTTTGTATTTTAGTTTACGGATTTTTATGGCCATTTACATGCTTGCTTTAATTATTAAGGCGACTCCTAAAAGGAATAGTAACGCATAAACCAGGCGAAAGAATCTTTCGGGCCTGAATTTATTAAAAACTGCCTCACCAATTAAAAAAGCAATAAACAAGGCAGGAACACATAGTAAAAAATAGGTTAAAACCTGTTCGGTTACATTTCCGGAGATGATATGACCTAAAACAATGCCTGTTCCGGTAAAGAAAAAATAGCTTTGCAATGTTGATCTGAAATCACCAGGTTGCCGGGTTTTCGATGATAGCAGCATGATCACAGGAGGACCGTTTGTATTGTATGCTGCACCAAGTATTCCGCTAACAAAACCCACCGTATAGGTAACAATACCGGGTGTTTTGCCGGTAAACGAAACCCCCGACCATTTATAAACCGCAAAAAGAATAATGATAACTCCAAGGATCAGGTTTACAGTAGGCTCATCAATGTTTTTCAGATAAAAAAGCCCGATGGGAACACCGGCAAGAGCGGAAATAACAAGTTTGAAAGACAGTTTATAATTGACCAGCGCCCTGTTTCTGTAAAATATCATGAAAGCAATTACCAGCGCCAGCAAGGCCATAAGCGGGGCCGCAATGTTGATACCAACCAGCATTACCAGCAAAGGCATACCAATAAGTGCATCACCAAAACCAAAGGTGGCCCTGATGAGAAATGCTAAAAAAACAATGCCTATTACAGGTAAAATTTCCATAATTTTTTATTCATACTTTATCGAATCAAGCGGATTGGAGCGGGATGCAGCATAGACCTTCACCGAGATAAAAATGGCCAGTGTGGTAAATATGGTAAGGATTTTCACAAGATGCCTTTCATCGCTGTAAATCCCTCTGAGTGAACTGCTAAATGTTCGATAAGAAGGTGTTTCATCCGGCAAAACCGCTAAGGCCGTAAAACAAGATTTTCACGCAAAGATATTCCTACTTACACTCAGTGCAGCCTATGCACATCCAATAGAAGAGCGAATTTTGACCCGTACTTTTTTCATCCCTACTTTACACGTGCTATCCCTATTTTAATATCTCTGAAAGTTTACGCTTCATGCTGTCGAGGTAATTCTCCCAATAGTTTTCAGTCACTTTCGTCTTCATGAAATATGGAGTAAGGATGCAGGCACGCATCACCCTGAGTTCATGAACTTTATCCCACTCGCTCTTAGGGATGCCAAGTCGACCGGCCATTTCGGCGGGTGCATCGCCATAATCTTCATACGAGAATTCTGTATGTGAAGTAATAAAATCATTTTTCAACACCGGTCCGGACACATACGAACTCATGTTATAAAGAGAAAGATTAAGCTGGTTCATTTTCTCCAGGTTCTCATTTCCTTCATAATTAAAGGCGAAGTCAACCATGTTGAAGTCGGGTTTAACAAGTGGTTCTAAAATGATTTTCTTTCCATTAATATCAAAAAATTTTGTGTCGATTATTTTTTGATAAAAACGCTGTGCCCCCTCAATACTTGCCCCAATAAGCCGGCCATAGCCAAACATATTCATTGGAAGCACCCTGTGGGCTGCCCAAACTCCGGCAGCTGTGGCCCCGGCTTTTGAGCCTTCGAGTATATAACTTCCCAGGAGTGAAGGAATATTGGTTCCTTTCTCAAATACGTAAGCGGCAAAAAAGGAGATTGCGTCAAGCATCCGTTTATCACTCAATACAATACCTCCGGCGGAATAAGGTACATACCCCATTTTATGTGGGTCGATGGTGATGGAATTGGCTTCTGAGACAGCTTTAAATGCATTGTAAACATCTTCAGGTGGCCAGTCGATGCCGTCCTGGTTGATTACATCTTCTTCGTGTAACCTGATTTTAAGTTCATTATAGGGTAAGAAATTGTTTTTCTCATCCATGAAGATGGAGCGGGCATATCCTCCATAGGCCATATCGGCATGAACATAAAAAGAGATTCCCTTTTTTTCAAATTTCTTTCTTAGATCGATGATTTTATCGAAATAGTCAACAGCACCTTCTTCAGTAGTCCCAATAACACCAACTACGCCAAGAACCGGAATTTTCTGTGAAGCCAGGTCGTTGATCGTTATTTCCAGCAAATCAATATTCATACGGAAATGCTCATCAACCTGTATATCGATAACATTATTAAGTCCGATTCCTATAATTTCAGCAGCTTTTACCCATGAATAATGTTTAGATTGAGGAACGATCCATTTGCCAAGTTGTCCTTGTATAATTCCTGTTCCCCTGACGGATTTGTCCCTGACATCTTCCCATACATCTTTCACTTTCGCTGCCAGGTCTAAAATTGCAGGAATGGGCATGTTGGCCAATTCCCAATCCGACATACCATAAACAAGTTCAGGTGCAACGGCTTTTACACCAAACGGGATGGAGCAAATGTTCCGTGCATACCAAATTCCTTCCAGGTTAGCTACACTTCCGTCTGTACAAATATGTCCCCATGCTTTTTCAAGATCAAACCCCATCAATTGGGCAAAATCAGCACCAACTTCCAGCTCCAGGGGAGAGGTGGCAGTAGAAGCTTCGTAGGCTACATTATTTGGATTATAAAGCATAGCGCCAACATAACCAAGGATAGCAGGCATCAGAATATCGGCATTCATATGGCCAAGGTATCGCGGAGAGTGCCAGGGCATAGAAGTAGCCCTAAGTTTAGCACTTAGTTGTTGTAATACTTCAATAGTTTTTTGCTCGGTTTCTTTAAACAATTTCTCGTTCTGTTCTCCTATCGTGATTATCGGAGAATCCTCAGGGTGGAAGTCTTTACGCCAAAATGCATGCTCATCCACCAGTTCCTGAAGTGTTTCCTTGAAAATTTTAATATTCTCTGACTT
>JABMQA010000742.1 GCA_013203545.1 Bacteroidota bacterium | reverse complement strand
GCATAAGGAGCTGTAGGGATGGCATCAAATTCAATAGAAACTGTATCTGCATTAGAATAACATTCTGTAAAAACTCTCCATTTCAGATCATAAGCTGTACACGGTAAACCAGTAAATAATGTATTAGGATCATTTTCATCTGTAAAACTCCCACCATTACCATTAATAACAGCCCAAACTCCTAATCCCTCTTCTGGAATTTCGGCATTTAAATTAATTGAAATCTCCTCAGTATGGATGGTTATGTCTTGTCCGGCTATTGCTTCAGAAGGTGTATGATCAAAGGTGATCTTAACGTAATCGTAATCAGACCCGCAATTGTTTGATATGGTCCATTTCAAGTAAACGTAATTACAAGGTTCGCCATGAAATATGGTGTTGGGATCGGCGGGGTCTTCAAACCAACCCTGATAAAAGTTTGATTTCGTCCATATGCCGGTTCCAAAATCCGGTGAATTTGCGTTAAGAGTAACCACGGTCGTACTGTCATTATATGATTGATCAGCGCCGGCATTCGCATTATCGGGTTGCGGTGTACATTCCCCACAGGTTTCAAACCAGTTTGTACCATTCCAGTAGTTGAGACAATTGGTGGTGGTATTAAATATCTGCATCCCAACATTGGGGTTTTCTATTTCATCTCTTTCTTCGGTGGTCATCGATTGGATGCCGTTGCCTGCCGTGTTTGCATGTAAAGCATACGGAACGCTCAACAACTGCACCGTGCCAAAAACCTGAAAGTTTCCGGTATTGCCGATGTCGATTTGCTCTTCGAGAAAATATGCTTCATTGCCCCAGTCGATCTGGTCGAATGTACCTTCCAAAACCTCACCGCTTCCAATGGCAACGCTAACAAGGCCCTGTGAGTTGGTACTGGCCAAATGTTGTTCTTTGTAAATGATCTCACCACCTGGGTCACCCAGCCGGATGGCGAAATGGAAGGTTACATCCTGTAAGGGAACCACCTGCCCGGCTTCATTGCGGACGATGGTTTGGAAATTGAAGGCTTGGGGTGCCTGGGCCAGGAGAGCTACGCTCAGCCCGGTTAACAAAATTATGAGTAGATTTTTTTTCATCATCATAAGTTTTCTATGTATCTTGATACCTTTATCCATTAGCTGTGAGCCTTATGTACATCAATTTCGGTTCGTTTCTTCTCTTAATTGTCATTCTGTTTACAGCCCACCATCTTGTCTATAGTTCACTTATTCAGTTTAATAATACAATGTGCCTTTGCGTCCTGAGTAAGCATCAGTGCACACTTAGTCCTTGAGGCACCGTGCAGAGAAGCCGTAGAACTTATTGTAGCTGAAGCGTCCCACCAGTACGCCACCGTAGCTCAGGCGCCGGTACCAGACAATTGAGGCATCCCTCTGCGACGATGACCACCAGTAGCCGCGGTAGCCCACACTGTCGAACGACCAACTGGTATTGCGGTTGCCACCTGGTAGGGCCGTAAAACCGCTGCTGTTGGTAGCGCCGGTGTTGGAGCTGTACCAGTGCGTGGTGCCGGTTTCTTTCAAATTGCCTCCGGCATCCAGTCCACGGTATCCTGTATCATTCCATTCAGGGTCACCCACAGGGTATTGGCTGTCCACGGTGCCTTCCAGTATTTTCCATTCGTTATCAGTTGGTAAATGCCATCCTTCCATGCAAATCCCCTGTACGCCCTGCGTGGTGGTGTATTGCATTATCTCATTCCATTGGTAAAGGCCGCCGTAAGTGGTGCAATTTGCAGGATCATCACCATAACAATATTTTTCAATCATGCTGTTATCGGTTTGGTTGCTTTCGCCATTTATTCGGGTTCCCATATTCAGGTTCTCAGCCATCCAGCACTGCTCGCCAATCTGCACAGTAGCATATTTTTGCTCATCACGAATATCAACAATAGTATCCCCACATTGCCAGTTAGGATCGGTCATTGTTGAAAATGACCAGATACCCCCTTCGGTAGAATTTCCCTGATTGTCATGTGCTATTATTTTCCAATGATAGATGGTTGAATATGCCAATGTTGCCGGAGTATAAAATGTATCTAAAATACCCGTTGCAACCTGTGGTGGGGCGGCTTCAATACCAAAATAAATATCATAGGTCAATGGATCGCCTTCGGGGTCGGTGCATGTCCATGAAAGATCAATTTCTATGGGCTGGTTTTCTGCACCATTTTCAGGATTGGGAGAAGTTGGTGGTTCAGGGGGCATATTTTCGTCCTTTAAGCAACGAACTGAAAAACCATCAGTCTTTACTCGATAGTCACGGAAAACATTCTCGT
>JABMQA010000741.1 GCA_013203545.1 Bacteroidota bacterium | reverse complement strand
CCGTTTTAAACATTTCTTCAAATTCCATTTGATCTCCTGGATAATTCATCCCATAAAAGTAATATTTTACGGGAGAAGATTACATACCCCATTTAAAAGTATTGTATAAAATTGATCAGAAAGGGTTAGAAACCTTTTTAAAATATATAGATGAAAGCTATGCTTATGGTTTGATCAGTTATCAAGTTACACTGAGTGTGCATGCTTATTATTTAGGCCTCATATTCGACCCAAAGGATGAGGAAAGAGTATTTAAAGAAGGTGTCAATTTAGGGCAATCCTGGTTGTTGCAAGGTTATTATTTTTACGGTGGCAGTTGTATAATTGAAACAGGAAGCAGAAATCGATCCCAACACTTTATTAAAAGGTTAAAAGAAGTAGCTGAAGTTTTAGAAAACAGTTATGCTATGGTACAGTCTCAAAGGCTGAATGCCCTTTACAGTCTGAAATTCAGAAATATTGAAGACACCCTTGATATATCGGAAGCTGCCATCAGCCTCTCGGTAAATACAAAACACACACTTACAATAATTGCACTTTATAGCATCCGCTCAGTAGCATTTTCTTTAGTTGCCAGACTTGAAGATGCAAGAATAAACCTTGCCGAGATGCAGAAATATTTAAAAGGTATGAATTTATCCTTGTTCCAAACCTGGTACCTGATCGCGAAAAGTTATATCGAAATTGCAGGATTTAAATTGCATAAGAAAAACGATGGTGATGGAGAAATAATGTTAAAGACAAGCAAACAACTTATAAAACATGCAAAAAAGGCAGTGAAAAATCTTACAGAAGCTTATCGTTTACATGCCATTGTTTTCAGGCTATTGAATAAACCAGCCAGGGCTTTTAATAGTTTTGAAAAATCAATAAAAGCTGGAATAGATTATGACTGCAAGCTCGAACTGTCGCGAACTTATTTTGAAGCAGGCAAATTCCTTCGTGACCCGAAAAACAAAAAAGACAGGATAAACGGCATGAACGGCACCGAATACCTGATGAAAGCAAAGGCAATGTTTGAAGAGATGGATCTTGAATGGGATTTGATGCAGTACCAGGTTTTTATGGACAAATAAAATCAACTACACAAATTCAATCTGGAGTAGGAATTTGCGAGCGCAAGCGAAGCAATCCGTCTCACCACAGAAGTGGCTTTTTTGTAAAACAATCCTCACAAGGCACTTCCCCGGATTTCATGGCAGATTGCTTCGCTTCGCTCGCAATGGTCACGCTTATTAAAGCAACCTGCCGGTTCAGGCGGTCAAACCCACTACTCCACTACCACTCCAAACTATGAACTCCGAACGCCAAACACGTTTACGTTAATCCCAAAAACCCTTACGTTTTTACATTTCTCCCTGACGTATTTGTATCCGTAAAAAATATGGCCCTCCGCCATAGTAATTTTGGTTTTAAGATAAATCAACATAAACAAAGGAGGTAGTCATGAAAAAATTAATAAATATTCCAATGAAAAAAATTACACTATTATTAGCAAATCTGTTCGTAGCTTCGATGCTATTTGGACAAATCAACATTGTTGATGACTCATTCTACAGTGATGCCCTCGGGCAGGAAATGATGGTGGATGTTTACCTGCCACCTGGTTACGAAATCAACCCTGATCAGTATTATCCGGTTGTTTATTACCTGCATGGTTATGGCGGTAACCAAAACAATTTGATTTATTACGCTCCTATCGCCTATACATTAATGCTGAACGGAAGCATTGATCCCTTTCTGATCGTATGCCCAAATAACGCGGCAGGTCCCTTTGGTGGCACTATGTACATGGATTCACCACTGTGGGGCGATTTTGCTACGTATAACTTTACTGAAGTTGTGGATTATATTGAAAGTAATTACAGGGCACTATCCAATAAAAACAAGCGGGCATTGATGGGCCAATCCATGGGTGCATGCGGGTGTTTTGAAAACGGACCTGCCAACAAAGATAAATTCAGGGCCATTGCTGCACATGGTTATCCGGGTGTTTTTGAAGCAATTATTTATGATTGGCAAGCCGCATTGATAAACGAACAAATATTAGAACCTCCCTATTTCTATAATTTTTATGCTGGTGGAATATTTACTCAACTAGCGTTTCTCTTTAGCGGTGCTTTCGCTCCTAACTTATACAGCTCTCAAACATGGATTAATCCGGCCATCGTTGATTTTATTTGTGATGACCAGGGTGAGATTATTGATTCCGTACTAAGTAAATGGCTTGAACACAGTGGTAACAAATTGGTTCAGGAACTTTCACAGGAGGATGACTTTGGGATTTTATTCGGTTGTGGTGAAAATGATGAACTTCTTTTGTACCCGGGTGCCGTGGCTTTAAAAGATTCTCTTGATGCTTATGGGATTTCCAGTCAGTTTTTTAGCCATTCAGGAGGCCATACGATGCCTGTTTCATTTATGACTGAAGCATATATTTTCCTGGACTCCATTTTTAAAATTGAAAACACCTCCTGTCTGCCCGAAGGCATCACCTTCACAACTCAGGCAGAAATAGACAATTTCCAAATCAACCACCCCAACTGTACTGAGATAGAAGGAGATGTTTCAATATTAGGAGTGACGGACACTATCTCCAATCTAAATGGATTAAATGTCTTAACCCTCATCGGTGGCGACCTCTCGATTTGCTGGTGCCCTGGACTGACCAGCTTAGCAGGACTGGACAATTTAACTTTTGTCGGGGGAAATCTATGTATTGGAGATTTTGAGTGGTATACGCCTTTTAATGATAGCCTGACCAGTATCACGGAATTGGGTAATCTGACCACCATCGGGGGAGGTCTACAAATTGCATGGAACCCATGCCTGACTGGTTTAGCAGGACTGGAAAATCTTGAAACAGTAGGGGGGGCGATCAATATTATGCACAACGGTTCCCTAACCAGTCTAAGTGCCCTTGAAAATGCAACCACCATCGTTGGAGGAGACCTTATTATTACTGGCAATCCGGCATTGACAAGTTTAACGGGGCTGGAAGGACTGACAGGTATCGAGGGAGATCTTGAAATTAGTGGTAACGACGCGCTGACAAGTATAGTTGGTCTGGAAGGATTGACAATCATCGAGGAAGATTTGAAAATAATGGGAAACGAGAACCTTACCATCCTGACAGGACTGGACAGTGTGACCAACATTGGTGGATATCTCAGGATTCATAGCAACAATGCACTGGTAAGTTTAATGGGATTACATAATTTATCCTCAATCGCTGCAGGTGATTATGGGTGGAGCCTTTTTGTGACTGAAAACGATGCCCTGATCAATTTAATGGGCCTGAACAATCTGACTTCCATCGGGGGTCAGGTACAGATTTATGGCAACGATGAACTTACCAGTTTAACAGGATTGGAAAACCTAACAAGTATTGAGGGGAGTTTACGTATTGGTCAGATTTATGATAATGGGCAAACAACCTGGATTACAGGTAATCAATCCCTGATAAATCTATCAGGATTAAATAATCTGAATTTAATCGGAGAAGGCCTTTGGATAATGGGCAACGATGCACTGACCAGTCTAGCAGGACTGGATAATATTGAGGCAGGTACAATCAATAATTTATCCATTTGTAAAAACGATTCCCTGTCAAGCTGTGATGTGGAAAGTATTTGTAATTACCTCGCCTTACCCTATGCAACGGTTGAAATACACGATAATGCCCCGGGTTGTAATAGCCCCGAAGAGGTTGAACAGGCCTGTGAAACCGTATCGGTAGAAAAGAAGGAAATTTCAGATCAGCTGATTATTTCACCCAATCCATTTTCAACTTCAGCAACCATTGAATATGAATTATCACAACCTGGAATGGTGGAGGTCAAAATTTACAACCAAACCGGCCAACTGATAGAAGAGTTTCTGCATGAGAATGGTCAAACGGGACACAACAAATTTACCTGGCAGCCAACCGGCCAACCACCCGGAATTTACTTTATCCGGTTGCAGTCAGGCGAAAATATTTTAAGTCACAAAGTCATCAAACTAAAATAATTATCAACTTTCATTTACAATCAAACAATTTATTAACCAACAAAAAAAGGAGTTTATCATGAAAACAAAGACTTTTCTACAAACAACATCCTTAGCCATTTTTATACTGCTGCTAAGCGCATTCTTTTCAAATGCCCAGATTCAATTGAAGGGCCTGGCCGTTGACCATGAAGGTATCGCTTGCTGGGATGCCGACGGTACAGGGCCTGAACCGGCGGCAACCGGCCACCCCCGTCCGTTTGCTTTGGGTAGTACCCTTTATTATAGCGCCTCCCGCGATTATGATGATATTGATCCCGATAAGGACGCTGCAATGTGCCACTTTACGGGTGATATCATAGATTTCCCGCAATTTGTCCAGACGCTGGCCGACAATGGATT
Organism: Bacteroidota bacterium; assembly: GCA_013203545.1. GTDB lineage: Bacteria > Bacteroidota > Bacteroidia > Bacteroidales > 4484-276 > JABMQA01. Next base: position 4,315 of record JABMQA010000741.1, on the reverse strand, counting down.
TACTGCCGGTCAGGTTAAAATCAAATATAGCCTGAGTAAGTTGAATGAGGATATTGAAGGGGAAGATTGGTTTGTATTAGCTGATACGCACTATTTGAATCGTTATGATGCTTATTATCATATCGAATTGAATGGAGAACCAATGGTATCGGTTTATATTAATCATTCTTTTGTTCGCAATGAATCCGGTATTTTTGTATGGTATCCGAAAACCAACTACTCCTACCCCTGGGATGCCTCGGGATCGAGCTCGCCTGCTGTGCAGGATGCGGCTGCGGCCTTTTTGGATGATATGGATGGTCAGCAACTGAGGATGGCTCTTGACGTGCAATCAACTGGTATTGGTTTTGGGGACAATGGACGATTGGACGGGGCATTTTTTGAATTGGTTTCAGGGTACCTTGAAAAGGGAATTCCGGAGCTACCCTATGTCGGGCTTGCTTCCGAACATCAGGGACTGGCAGTCTGGGATGCCGATGGTACCGGCCCCGAGCCTGAAGCCTATGGCCATACATTTAACTATGGCGGACAAACCTACCATATCAGCTATTATATCGCTTCACGCGATTACGATGGCATCGATTCGGATACCAATGCAGCTTTGTGCCATTTTAAAGATGGCGGTACCGGATTTCCAAATCTCGAAATACAACTGGCTTACAGGGGATTTACGATGGATCAGTTGAAATCCAGGGCAGGCCTTGCTACATCAGGTGCTAACGATGAAGGCATCGATTGGGGACTGGATGGCAGTATCCATTGGTACCACTATTATGGCACATCCATTACCATCGAGATCGCCGGAGAGCCTATTCTGGAATATCTGATTGACACCAATTATTCATACATTGATCTGGATATCCCAAATGAAGGTTGGTGGAGTATTGCATCTTATTCACCTGTAAATGACATCTCGGCCAATGCATCGGCTGAAGCACAATATGTGGCGATTTCATTGTTAAAGGACATCGGCGATCAATCGATAGGGTCCTATATGGAAGGACACTACGTTGGTGATTTTTTAGGTAACGGCCGGGATGGTGTTTTTCAACAGATTGACGAAGGTTATTTCACCCTGGGTACAGGTGCCGGTACTTTTGTTGGTGCCGGTGAGGTATATGGAGTTTGGGAAAAAGATAAATCACCTTATATGGTTGATGGCGACCTGATGGTGCCCGATGGTGAGACACTCGAAATCGAAGCCGGGGTAAAAGTGGCCTTTCGCGGCCCCTGTATCCTGGTAGATGGTTGTGTTAAAGCCGAAGGTACGGCAGAAGAGAACATAGTATTTACCCATTCCAATCCTTCAGTTTTATGGGATGGATTCGATTATTACAGCACACCTGCATCTAATGATTCATCTTTCTTCGATTATTGCATTTTCGAATATGGCTATGCACAACGGCCCGCACCTTATAATAGTGGCGGCGCTATTGCTATCAGGAATGTTGATAAACTTAAAATTACGAATTGCATTTTTCAATATAACCTGGCTGATCAACCCGGCATTACTTATAATCCTTGTGGTGGGGCAATTGCCCTGTGGAACAGTGATCCCCTGATACAAAATTGTATTTTCAGGTACAACTATGCTGAGGATATGGGTGGTGCAATATTCAGTTATGAGTATGCAAGCCCCATCATTTCAGGCTGCCTGTTTCATGGGAATAAATCTGCCGGACACGCCGGGGCAGTAGGTTTTTACCAGAATAGTGGCGGCATTTTGCTTAACAACACAATAGCAGATAACTCGGCTGAATATGGCGGGGCATTGTCCATATGGTACGATTCCGACCCTGAGATCATCAATACCATTTTATGGGATAATACAGCCGTAAGCTCAGGAAACCAGGTATATATTGAGGACGAAACCTGTTCTCCGGGCTTTTACTATTGTGATATTGAAGAAGGGGCTGCCGGTTTTGGCGGTGCAGCTTTCACGGGTGGTTATTTGTTCAACATGGAAGAAGATCCTCAGTTTACCACCGAACCGGATGAGCCGGTATATTTGCTTATGGGAAATTCACCCTGTATTGATATGGGGACGCCAGATACCTCGGCCTGGTACTATCCGCAGTATTTATCGAACCATTGTCTTTGTGGAAATCAAAGGATTCTGGGCGGTTGCATTGATATGGGCGCTTATGAAGTTCTGGCAGTAGGTATTGAAGATATCCAGCCGGATTTTAAGGATTTCACGGTTCTGCCCAATCCTTTCAGGACTACAGTCCAGATGGCATTTGAACTGGTACAACCCAAAAATGTGACACTGGAAGTATATAATTCAGTAGGTTCTAAAGTGGCTGTCCTTGTAGATCGATTCATGCAGAAGGGTGATCAGCAGCTGAGTTGGAATGTACAACAGCTTGCGGAAGGATTTTACTTCTGCCGCCTGCAGGTAGGGAATAAAGTTTATACCCGAAAAATTGTTAAGATGAAATAGTTGCGAGTTCAAAGTTCGGAGTTCAAAGTCATTTAACTTTGAACTTCGAACCCAGAACTCAAAAAAAGGAGGTTACCATGAAAAAAATAACACTTATCACTATAATCCTGGCCTTTGCATCAATGGGCTGGGTAGTCCCGCAGGACATCATTTTCGAGGACGATTTTGAAAGCTATATGGTGGGCGAATTCCCTTCAGATCCCTGGTACTTAAAATACAGTGGAAGTGGAGCTGCGAATCAGATTATTGTTAACGATCAGTTTGTTTCACCCAACCAATCATTGCTCCTGGAGTGTAATCCAAATTGGGCAGGTACCGCGGATGTACAATTATCATCTACACCAACCATTGTTACTTGTGAGGGTTACGTGATGGCCGGACATGAAAACGGCGGTCCTGATTTTGGGTTTCAGAATCCGGATATTGGCCCATGGGGAACAGCATATGCTTCTGTAGGGGTATGTAAGAATGGAAATATCACCTGTAATGATCAGGTATTACAACCCGGTGAGGCGAACAAGTGGTATCATATAAAGATAAAATACAACAGTTCTCTGGACCTTTGCGATGTATGGGTTGATGGTGTTTTGAAAGGAAAAGACATTACCTGTTCAACCAATGGTGAATATACTATTTTGCGTTTGTCAACACATAATTCATCAAATGTAACAAAAGGATGGTATGATGATGTAAAGGTTTATACACCGGATAATCAGCCCCCGTTAATAATTTCGGTTTTAAACGATCAAGTGGCCTGTAAAAATGATAGTATTGCTTTTGAGGTCATCCTAGAAGGTTCACATCCGATCCATTACCAGTGGCAAAAGGACGGCATTGATAAACCAGATGCCACTGAAAGTGCTTTCATCATTCCTAATGTTAAGCCGGAAGATGGAGGTGAATACCGCTGCATCGCCACCAACGATTATGGGTCAGATACCAGTAACGTTGCCGTGCTTACTGTTGAATTTGCCATTCCGACAACCATTACAGGGTTTACCAATGTTATCGAATACCAGGTTGCAACCTATTCCGTAGAATTGCAGGAGGGGCACATCTGTGAATTCCTGGTCGAAGGCGGTAATAAGATCGATGGAACTGAAAATAGTATCACCGTGCATTGGGGTGCTGCAGGGCAGGGATATGTCAAACTTTTAGAGACCAGTGAGCTTGGATGTATGGCGGATACCAATACCCTGTATGTGTCTATCGGTTCTTTGGGTATAGATGATCATGAAGTTCAAAGCCTGTCGGTTTCCCCTAATCCTTTTACCGGTTCAACAAAAATCGAATTTGAGTTAGTACAGCCGGAGAAGATAGAGCTAAGTATATTCAATCATTTGGGTAAACTTATTGAAGCTATCAATAAAAACTGTAATTCCGGAAAGAACAGCATCACCTGGCAGGCACACCATTATCCAAAAGGAATTTACCTCATTCACATGCAAACAGGTAAGGAACTGATCACGAAAAAAATAATTAAACTTTAAAAAGTCTCCAGTCCGTAGTCGTCAGTCTCCAGTCCATAACCTGATTGGCGACTGCCGGCTGCAGACTTAGGACTACCGACTTGAAAATCACAAAGCCAGCAAAGATTGCCGGTTATTCCCTGCGATAAAAGCCCTGCAACTTAACCGATAACCCGGATAGGTATCCAGGAATTTGCGATACTTTGAAAGGTTAAATCCTTTTTCATTGAATTTGTATTTATGAAATCAAAATTATCCGATATTTTTCACTTATCAAATGAAAATTATCCAGCCTGCATTTAAATATAAGCTCCTAAAAAGTCATTAATGATAACATGTTAACGCTGTTTATGTCAACAGATTTCAAGTTGGTGCTTTTGGTGAACTTTGGCCTGGAAAGCCT
>JABMQA010000740.1 GCA_013203545.1 Bacteroidota bacterium | reverse complement strand
TTTATATCTTTGAATTTTTCCTATGAAAAATTCAGTTTCTTCCAGAAGGTTACTATTTTTATCATATTTATAAGAATTTCTAATCCATGCTGTATTGTCTGCAGAGAATCTATATCGTATGTCAGTGTAACCTGATTTATTAAATATGATTGAATCATCTACAGCAATAACTAAAGGATATCTACTTTTTTCACATTTAATTATCTTTCCGAAATAGTCCTTCGCTGCATATGAGATTGTTTTAATAGACTTGACCTGTCCAAAAAGATTCATTTTTTTGAGATCACAATCATCATTAAAAGTCTGGGAGTATACACAGCCTGTCTGTGAAAGATTAGTGAACACTAGAATAAGTATCCAGCAAATGAATATATATTTTTTGGGAAAGTATTGATTTGTACTATTCTTCAAATGATAGGGCAAAAATTCTTCATACATGTTTTCTTTTTTTATAGATTTAAATGAGTCAAATGCAAATTTAGCATTATTTTAACTTACGTTAAAATTATCCATATGTAAATTTACTTAGGTAAAAATTTATAGCGCATTCATTTTATGAAATACTGCCTCGAATATCAAATCCGAGCCTGAGCTTAACAAATATGGCTCTTCACTCGGAACTGTCAGGGTTTTCAATAAGAGTTTGTTTTACAAAAGGAGTTCCTTGTCTTGATTTGCAATGAGAAAGTTATGTTGGATAGTGATCTTGCTGAACTTTATGGCGTTGAAACCAGGCGGCTTAATGAGCAGGTAAAACGCAACATCAATAGATTTCCGGGGGATTTTATGTTTCAACTAACTCAGGAAGAGTTCATAAATTTGAAATCGCAAATTGCGACATCAAGTTGGGGAGGCCGTAGAAAACCTCCTTTCGCTTTTACAGAACATGACAATAAAATTATTCAAATGTTAGAATACTTAAAGCAGCTAGAAAAGGCCAGGAACGATGAGGATGATTTAAAAAAACGAAAAAGAATTGGTTATTAAATCAAAATGAATATTGACATCCCTACCGAAAAACCATACGCCCTCAGCATCAACATGGGTGGTGATGATGTGAGTGTGGCGGCGATAGTTTATAAAAGGACCTAAAATTTAAACTTGATCTCAAAAAAGTAAAGGGCTTTCATTTGGGTTTAAATGGAGGCCTTTTATTTTGGTTTTGTCTTTCAACATACTTTACAATGGGAAAGAGGTTCTCTTCGTAAATAATCATTTAATCTATTTATCTGAACCTCCACAAAATTATCGTTTATTTCATACCCAACATATTTTCTATTCAATTTAACTGCAACCTCACCAACTGAACCTGTGCCTGAAAAAGGGTCTAAAATTATGTCCCCTTCATTGGATGTTTGTAGAATTGGAAGTATTACAATATTTACCCTAAATGGGGCTGGGTGTTCAATATCAATTCCATATTCTTTAAGAATACTTTGGTTTGCTACGGCTGTTTTTATTACATCTCCATCCAAATAATCTTCAAGGTTTTTACCAAATTCAGATGGAATAAAGGGGGAGTATTTTTTGATGGTATCATTCAAAACAATATGACGTGGGGGGTGTGAAGATTTTGTTTTTGTGGAGGATGGTATTTTAATTTGGTTGTAAAGATATTCCTTTGACTTTGTCAAATGAAAGATGAATTCATATGATGGTGTTAAATTAGTTTTACTACTTGAAGGTTTTGGGGTATCCCGTCTACTAACCTCGTTTTGTCTCGTGACACCAGCCTTGTTAACTTTGCCGCATGCAAAGGAAAAAATACACCAAAGAACAGATGTATGCCCTGATCCGGAAGTGGGAGAGCGGCAACTTGACCCAACAACAGTTTTTTAATGAGAGTGGTATATGCAAAAGCACTTTCGGCTACTGGCGCAAGAAGTACCTGAAAGAATTTGGCAAGGAGGGCAAGAAAGATAAATTCATTCCGGTAAAAGTAACGTGTCCGGATCATGGTGATCCTAATGTAAGTGCAATAGAGTTGGTGTATCCCAATGGTGTTCGTATGGTTTGTTCTTCGGATATGGATCCGCACGCGCGGATTTATAATCCGTGCAAAAAATAAGGAAATGCCCGGATTGACCACCCCGCCGAAAAACCCTACACCCTCACCATCTACATGGGTAGCAACGAGGAGAAAATAGTGGTGAACGTAACGGAAAGTTTAAATCACAACAAATAATATGTCAAGTATTTTGCGCAAAATACTTGACAAAAACCAAATCTTATTATCTTTGTTTCGGTTCATTTATTTTAAATCAATGAAGGTAACAGAGAAGATAGAGCGCAGGATTAACAGGATGCAGGAAGGCACAACCTTCAAGTATCAACAACTGGGTATTGACCAGGCTGAATACAGTGCAGCCGCTAAAGCCATTGAAAGACTGATCAGGAAGGGAATCATCAAAAGAGTAACTACCGGAGTTTTTTACAAACCGAAACAATCAGCATTTGGCGAACTGAGGCCCAGAGAAGAAGAATTACTGAAACCATACCTCTTTCAGGAAGGAAAACGCATTGCATACATCACCGGCGGTTCATTATATAACCGCATGGGTTTAACAACACAGGTTCCCAAAATCATTAAAGTAGCCAGTAAAGCAAAACGAGTAACCACCAGGATTGGGAAAACACAGGTGAAACCAGTAAAAAGCTATGTGGATGTAACGAACGAAAACTATTATATATTGGAAATTCTGGATGCAATCAAAGATTTTAAGACTATACCGGACCTGGACAAAGAATTAACAATCAAGATATTGAAAAATAGGGTCAAAAGTTTAACCGGTAATGACCTTTCAAAAATCATAAAGTATGCCTTGAAATACCCCCCAAGGACAAAAGCATTACTGGGTGCCATTTTGGAATCATTAAAGGAGAATAGTGGCCTTGAAAGCTTAAAAGCGAGCGTGAACCCGTTAACATCCTATAAACTCGGAATAAAAGAAGAAACATTACCAACGGTACAAAACTGGAATATTAACTGAGATGAACTTACACAGCAACAAAGAATTATTACAGGATGCAATCCTTGCAACTGCACAATATCTTGAAATGAAAGAAATTTATGTTGAAAAGGACTATTGGGTTTCTGTGTCTTTGTTTGAGTTATTCCATTCAGATCTTGCGGATCACACCGTATTTAAAGGGGGAACAGCACTCTCCAAGTGTTACAAACTCATAGAGCGCTTTTCGGAAGACATTGACATGGTTGTATTTCGTAATGAAGGAGAGAATGATAATCAGTTGAAAAAGAAAATACGCTCAATCAGTAAAGTAGTTGAGAAAATAATGCCGGAAATAGAAGTTGATGGATTGACAAACAAAATGGGTAACATTCGGAAAACAGTACACCAGTATGAAAAGTTGTTTGAGGAAGATTATGGTCAGGTTAGGGATAAGATTATCGTTGAAGCAACGTGGTTGGGAAATTTTGAACCTTATTCTGAAATGCAGGTTAGCTCATACATTTATGAAATGATGGAAGCCAAAGGACAGGATGCAATAATTGAACACTACAACATGGCTCCATTCGCTATTCGTGTACTGAGTAAACTAAGAACATTATAATTGAAACACTTAAAAATGTGGCAGATCGCTTGATCAGAATAAATTGGGAAATAAAATAAAAGCTTGCCAGTAATATTATCCACACCCAAAGATTCCACCTACCTCACCGTGATGAAAACCATCCGCGATGCGGCCCACAAAGCCCTCAACAATGCCGGTATTACCATCAACGATCTGGCTACCATCGAAACCCACGACTGCTTTACCATAGCCGGCATACTTGCCGTTGAGGCCCTTGGCTTTGCCAAACCCGGCGAAGGTGCGGATTTTGTGTATGATGGCAACACAGCCCGTGATGGCAAAATTCCCATCAATACCACCGGAGGGCTGGTAGGGTGGGGGCACCCAACCGGAGGCACCGGCGTTCATCAGGCTGTTACCATCTGGGAACAACTCACCGGAAAAACCGGCGATGCACAAATCGACATTCCCGCCAATAAGCCCTACGGATTGACCATCAACATGGGTGGTGATGATGTGAGTG
>JABMQA010000739.1 GCA_013203545.1 Bacteroidota bacterium | reverse complement strand
GCCAATAACTTTGCTGATGGCGAAATAATTTATGTTATGCTAACCAACGGCATTCAATCAACTGTAGGTGGTTTGCTTAATCCCTATTCCTTTTCTTTTACAACTTTGGTTTCCAATGTCACAAAAATGGAGTTTATGCGGAGCGACTTTCCTGTTGGAAGTGGTTCAGGATGGATCACCTCGGGTGATTTTAACAACGATAGCTGGCCTGATGTGGCTGTATCACGGGGTAATGTAATATCTGTATTGCTGAATAATAGCGGTGTTTTATCCACCCCTGTTCACTATCCTCATACCGGATCTATTTTTCAAATTGAGGCAGCTGATGTTGATATGGATGGTGATCTGGATATTGGTGTGGTTGTTCAGAGTAGCATTCCCAATACCTATTATCTAACCATATTTCCAAATAACGGAGACGGCACATTTGGAACAGCAGTGAATTATGCGCCACCGCCCAACAATAGTTTGAATGACATCTGTTTTAGTGATGTAAACAACGATGGGTATTTGGATGTTCTCAGTACGGGATACAATAAAATCTTTGTTTTCATAAACAACGGTAATGGCCAGTATCCATCATCTTCCGAATATTCAACTGTTGATTATACCAGATATCCATTTTCCGCTGATTTCGACAATGACGGTTACAACGATATCGCTTTTCAGCTTCATAATCCTCAACGGATTGGAGTGTTTCTTAACAATGGAAATGGAACCTTTGGAACACTCGTAACCTATGCTGTAAATATTGGGCAGCCTAAAGTCTTAAAGGGTGCAGATTTCAACGATGATGGATATATCGATCTTGTAGCTGCCGGTGACGTTGGATACAGGATTAATGTATTGCTAAACAATAGTGATGGTACATTTGGGATACAGAAGGAATACTTTCTTCCGAATACATGTGCTCCAAAGGATATTGTCTGCACAGATATTGATGGCGATACCGATATTGATATAGTAACACTCGACAGGGAAAGTTATGGTGGCAGGATTTCAGTGCTGCTCAATGTAGGTGAAGGAAAATTTACCTATTATTTGGGTGCAGGTGGCGGGTATGTTTTGGCTGCTTTATCCTGTGCTGATTTTGACCTGGATGGAGATATGGATCCCGTAGCTTTTGAGCTGTCTAACACATCCAGTAATGTTTCCATTTTCTGGAACGGAGGAGATGTGAGTGAACTCGATTTCGGAGACGCCCCTGATCCAACCTATCCCACTCTATTAGCAAGCAATGGTGCACGACATGTATATAAACCCTATTTTTACCTGGGAGCCATTGTGGATATCGAAAACGATGGACAGCCTGATACAAATGCTTTGGGAGATGATAATAACGGTACTCCCGATGATGAGGATGGTGTTGTGTTTTCACCTCCGTTGATGCCCGGCACACAGGATACTTTGTATATAACCATGGGTTTATACACCAATGGCTTTGTAAACGGATGGATCGACTTTAACAAGGATGGCGATTGGGACGATGCCAATGAACACATCATTCCTGATTTAATGGTATATATGGGAACCTATCCCTACGTATTTACCATCCCTGCTGACGCTGTGGAAGGGACAACCTTTGCACGCTTCAGATTGTCAACCGTTTCGGGACTGGCCTGGTACGGACAAGCCCCTGACGGCGAAGTGGAGGATTATTTAGTGGAGATAGGAGAACCATCCGGCCCGTGGGCTGATGGTTTTGAAGCCTATGCCTTGGGCTCCGACATCGTAGGGCAGGGCGGCTGGCAGTTTTGGGGTGGGGCACCTTCGTCACCCGGTGCACGGGTTACCAATGCGCAGGTTAGCACAGGTAGCCAGGCATTACAAATAAGAGGTGCTGCCGGTAAAGATGGGATGAATCCGCTGGAAGTTAAAAAATCTTCTTCGAAGGATTATATAAATGGAACTAAGAACAGAAGCGCGGCTGATGATATTCTTCACCAATACAATGGATGCACTTCGGGAATATGGCTCTTTGAAACCTGGCAATTTATCCCTGCAGATGCTACAGGTGGTACAACCTACCTGATTATGCTGAATCAGTACGATGATGTTGGAACCACTACAAACTGGTCCACACAAGTCCGGTTTGATCCCGATCTTAATCTGGTTGAAAGTGAATATGACGGTGCTACCTTACCTTTGGTAAAAGGGAGTTGGGTAAAAATTCAACACATCATCGACCTGGACAATAATTCACAATCATTCTATTACAATGATCAGCATCTCGTTACCAAAAGCTGGACGGAAGGCCTCAGCGGTGGCGGTATCCTGAATATAGCTGCAGTAAACCTGTTTGCCAACACCCTCGAAAATGTTGATGTTTATTATGATGATTTTTCGTTGGAGCAAATATCTTATCAGTCTTTAGGCCTTTTTGAAGGGTGGAGTGGGATTTCTTCCTTTATTGATCCCGCAATAACTAGCCTTGAGACGCTTCTTCGGCCGATTTCCGATGATCTTGAAATTATGTACAATCTTACCGGAATCTACTGGCCGGGGCAGTCTATCAATACTATGGTAAATTGGGATACTGCTTCAGGATACATCATTAAAGTAAATGATGACATAGCTTTGAATATGTATGGATATAAATTGTCCGGTAGAACAGTGTACCTTAACGCCGGTTGGAATTTGATCCCGGTTTACAGCCAGGTTGATGCCATGGCCGTATTGGGAAGTTTACCCGGATTTGTAGTGGCTAAAGGCATTGCATCGTCAGAAATCCTGTGGCCGGCATTTAATATTCAAAGCCTGGAAACTTTATATACCGGTAAGGCTTACCTGGTTTATATGACCCAATCCGGATCGTTTACCTATCCGGCTGGCAGTACAAAGTCATCAGATCTGGTTAACAATCCTCAAATTGTGTCCACACCCTGGAATGATTTCCATGTGTCACCATCTACTCATGTTGTGGCATTTGCTACCGGCAGTTTGGATGTGATTAAACCCGGTGACATTATCGGTGCATTCACCGAAGATGGACTGTGTGCAGGCGCTGTAACTGTTACAAACGTTGATAAGTCAATTGCCCTGGTATTAATGGGTGATGACCCGACGACGGAAGGAATAGATGGATTTTTGCCGGAGGAGCAAATTACTTATCAATTGTGCAGAAACAGCGACCAGAAAACCACCCCTCTTGGAGTAGCATATCATAATGAATTTTTTCCTCTTGTTGGATTTGGAGTTAACGGGCTTTCTGTGGTTACAGGAGTAAGCCTGACAGGGTTTTCACATAGTGATACCTTTGGCACAACCCTGCCAGGATTTGGAATCAGGATATACCCGAATCCATCCAATGGAATATTTTATATTGATGGAAACATTCCACTGGTTAAGGTGAAAGTTTTCAATGCTGTTGGAAAGGAAATGCTAAATAATGAGATGAACCTTCCCGGAAAAGTTGATCTAATGGGTCAGCCCAAAGGGATTTACTTTATCCGGATTATTTCTGATAATGGAACCTTGGTTAATAAACTAATCATTGAGTAATGTACCGGAGATATTACATATATGTCAAAACTGATAGTCCGTCAACCGGCGGACTATCAGGGTTTGGTAATAATTTGAAAATAGCCTGGGTTGTTTATGTCATGAAAAAAATCATACTAATTGCTTTTATGTTTCTTGCTGCCAATCTGCTTCTTTCAGGTGCAATTGGAGATAGTCTTCCTGTGGTTAAAAGTCACGATAGCGAAGGTGACACCATTACCCTTTTTGAAGAAAACTTTAATGATGGGGATTTCACGAAAAATCCAACATGGACTTCTACTGTAGTCCAGGCGTGTGCGCCTCAAGCTCCAAAACTTGCAATTATTGACGGGGTCCTGCAAATATCCCAAAAAAACGCACGGACATGTGGAACCTGGTCACAACTTAACATAGATTTAGATATCCCGGTTACCGACAGCACTAAAATACAATTTGATGTAAAACCTTCTTATTCTTCTGTGGATAATGGGGCAGGTTACAGAAATGAAGAGTATCCTGTTTCGGTTCGTTTAAGGCTGATAAACCAAAGGAATGAATTCATGGATATTTGGTTTTGCTATAATTACAGAGGAGGTGAGTCTTTTTTATACAAAGATAACATCAGGCTTGTTTTCCCTTACAGCGATCAGGATAAATGGATCAGGAATGAGGTGTACCGGATTAAAGACTTTTTCCCGGATGCAAAGGCCATTCTTGAGCTTAAAGTAGCAGGGGGTGGTTGGGATTATGAAGGATATGCTGACAATATTAAAATATTTAACAATAAGGAAATCATTGACACCAAATTTACTGATGAAATAGCATGGGATCCGTTTGATTTGGATACCATCAGCAAATCCAGGCATGAAAAAGCAATAGAAGGCTATAGGGAAAATCTAAGGCTTGCTACATTTGGAAGCAATACAAAATCGCAGGCCCTGTGGCTACAATTGATAGGTGATGGGTATTTCCAACTGAATAATTTCGACAGCGCTATTGTTAATTTTAAGAAAGCAATACTTACCAGTAATAAGATCGGGATTTCTCATCCGGCAACTAATGAATACCAAATCAAATCATATTTAAAACTGTCAAAAATTTACGCCCTGCAAAGTGAATATGACAGTGCATTATTTGCACTTGATGAATTATCTGCCATTTATCAAAAAACGAATAACACTACAGGAATATCCCTTGTGCTTAACGAAAAAGCAGGGATATACAATTTAACCGGTAATATAAGAAAAGCCGAAACATGCTACCGGGAGGTTTTACTTTTGAACCAAACACATGAGAACACAGCACTAACGGCAAAAACCCATCAAATGTTAGGCGACCTTTACCTGCAGGACAGCGCATATCAAAAAGCGTTGGAGGATTATCAAAAGGCCCATAACATTTTTAAAAAGATGGGTGATTTAAATAGTGCTGCAATGCTTTTTCTGGATATCGGGAATATTTATTTTATCATGAAAAAATATGATGATGCCATCGCTTACCTCAACAAAAGCCTGGAAACGGCAAAAATGAGAAACCTCGAAAGCCTGCTCAGCGACATATACCTTAAATTCAGTGAAGTTTATGATGAAAAAGGGGATAAAGAAATTGCCCTGAGATATTTTAAATTGTATTCCAAAACCAGAACAATTCTTTTTGATAAAGAGAAAAACCAGGTTTTGGCCGAGCAATATGTCAGATACGAAACCGAAAGAAAGGACCAACAAATTAACATCCTGAAAAAGGACAATGAAATTCAGGAGCTAAACATCAAACAAAAGTCCAATCAATTATATTTTACCATTGCATTTGGAAGTTTGGCGCTGATATTATTGGTGATAATTTATCTCAGATACCGGTCGAAACAGAAAGCCAATAAAATACTTATTGAAAAGAATGAGTTGATCACCAGCCAAAAACAGGAAATCGAACAACAGGTTAAAGAAAAAGAAACCATGCTTCGTGAATTGCACCACAGGGTAAAAAACAATTTGCAGACCATATACAGCATGCTCGTAATACAGAGCAGAAAGCTTAAAGATCCGGAAGCGCTGGCCATTATCAAGCCCAATATCGACAGGGTATGGGCCATGGCCCTGATCCATCATAAGCTGTACCGTGATGAAAAACTTACGCGGATAAATATTCCGCAATATATCAATGAATTGATCACAAATGTACTTAGTACTAATCAGACAGAAGAATCAGAAATCAGGGTGAAACAGGATATCGGGATTGAATACCTGGAAGCTGATATAGCCATACCATTAGGACTGATCATTAATGAATTGATTTGCAACGCCATCAAACACGCGTATGATGGGGTGATAAAGCCTGAATTCAGCATCAGTATTAAAAACGATAATCCCAAAGAATTCACGCTGATGGTAAGAGACAACGGGCCAGGCATACCTGAAGAATTTATTACAAACCATTCGAATACATTTGGCCTGGAACTTATTAGCTTGCTTGTATTGCAACTGAAAGGAAAAATGGAAATAGAAAATAAAAACGGGACCAGTTTTACATTTACACTGAAACATTGAAACCTGAAAATACATTTGAAGCGATGGAAAAGATAAAAGCCTTGATAGTGGAAGACAATATGCTGACGGCAAAAGATATAGCCGGATGCCTCGAAGCCGAGGGATTCGAAATTATTGCTATTGTCGATAATGGAGAAGATGCCATCAGGTTGGCCTGCGATCATCGACCCGATATTGCCGTGCTCGACATAGGTCTGGGAGTTGGAAAAATGGATGGGATCGAAACGGCCAAAAGAATAAACCAATTCGTAAAACTACCGGTGATCTTCCTGACTGCCTATGCTGATAAAGGAACAATCGACCGTGCTGCAATGACTTTACCGGCATCATATCTGGTAAAACCTGTTAATGATAATCAGCTTCTGGCGAGCGTACATATGGCCATGACGAAATATGCAACATCAACGATAGAAACACCAAATGATAAACAGGAGAGTGGCCCCGACTATTTTTTCAACAACAACTGTCTTTTTGTAAAAACCGACAGGTTTGTAAAATTAAACACGGAGAAAATTTTGTACATTGAGGCTTCCGGCAATTATGTAACCATAATCATTTCCGGCCATAAATACGCTATTCTTTCTTCACTCAGCGCGTTTTACGATCAGATCAGGAAAGTCAATCCCGATTTTATCCGCATCCATCGTTCATATATCATCAACTTGCGACAGCTCGATTCGTTCGATCATTTGCATGCTATTATTGGCGATGTGGAGTTACCTATTGGAAAATCTTTCCGGGGAAGCTTTTTCAATCAGGTCGGGTATCATAAATAGCCAGGGCTGCTTTATTCCATACACTTTTCTCTCCACAATTTGTTATTTTCTTTTCGTATTTCGATAAGATAAATAACTCATATAACCAACGTTTCAAGGGTCAATTTCAACGCTCGTTCAATATTCCGTTCGTCATAGCCCAGGTCATGTTAATACTAATATTCCCGACGTTTAAATAATAAAATAGCTTTCCCTTTTTTACGGTAGTATCTTTATATTGATTTTTAATTTAGTTCTTTGTATAAACCAAAAAATATCAATCATGAAAACAAGAGTATGTTCTTTAATCGCAACCGCATTTATTGCGCTTTCTTTGAACTCAAACGCCCAACAAATTATCGCCCCGGCAGGCGGATATTACGAGGGCGAAAACATCTCGTTTAGCTGGACGCTGGGCGAGACGGTCATCGAAACTTTAATGGGAGATGACATCATTCTTACACAGGGATTTCAGCAACCTTACAATTTTTATCTCAGTCAAATCCTTCATATCCCAGCCGGCTGGAGCGGTGTTTCGGCTTATGTTGACCCGGTGAACAGAGGGGTTGAAAATATTTTTGATGATTACATCCCCGACTTTGTGATCCTGGCATCAATGTCGGAGTTTTACTACCCTGCCGGCGGAGTAAACACCCTTGGCGACTGGAACTACGAAACCGGTTATAAAATAAAAGCCGAAAACGAATTTGAGGTAACCCTCACAGGCACAAAGATCGACCCACCCGCTGTTAACCTGGATGAAGGCTGGAACCTCATTCCGGTATTATCGCCCTGTGGGGCTGGTACAGATGAGATTTTCAATGGGATGATCACGTTGCAGGTTGTAAAAGAAGTGGCCGGATTAAATGTGTACTGGCCTGCTTTTGGAATAGAAACCCTTGAAAATCTGGAACCTGGAAAAGCCTACTGGGTGCTGATGACCGAAAGCGGTGGTTTCACCTATCCCGGGTGCAGCAAAAGTGTGCCCATCGGAAAACCGCAGCAAAAATCACAGAATTACACGCCCTGGAACAACCTCAATTACACTTCCACATCGCACACCATTGCATTCCCGTCGCAGGTGTTGCCTGCATCGGGTATTCAGCCGGGCGATTTTATCGGGGTCTTCACTCCCGAAGGGTTTTGCGCAGGCCGTACTGAAATTACCGATCTTACATCCAATGTCGCTGTGGTGGCTTTTGCCGATGACGGGACGACTGCCGAAAATGATGGATTCGTGTTTAGTGAGATGATTCATTTCAAAGTGTTCAGGCCGTTTGGCAACGACGAAATGATACTGGACGTGGAATTCGATCCTTTGATGCCCAACATGGGAATTTATGAAAACCACGGCCTCTCGGCAGTAAAGAGCGCTACTTTAAATCCCTCATCAGCGCAGGAAGCCCGGGCAATAAAAACTGTGGTTTATCCAAATCCGTCGCATGGCCAATTTACACTGAGTATGAGCGTCTGGCCCGAAAAACTTCAAATCCACTTGTTGGACACAAGGGGCCGTGTGATCGGTAGCTTTGAACCGGGGAAAAAACCAAACGGCTCCGTTTACCATTTTAATCTGCAGGGGCTACCCAGGGGGGTGTATTTCCTCAAACTAATTGACAATAAAGCGATCGAAAATAAGAAGATCGTAATACATTAACGGATAATTAATCACTATTTTATAAACCTTTAATACCATATAATCATGAAAAAGTTAGCATTTTTTTTAATTCTATTCGCTCTGGCAATAGTTGCCATTGCACAGCCCACGCAAGCCTTTAAATACCAAACTGTGATAAGGGATGGGGCAGGGGAAATCTTACAAAACCAGGCAGTAGCACTACGTGTAAGCATACATGATGCTATTGCAGGTGGGGCCATTATTTACCAGGAAACATTTTCCAAAATAACAAATCAGTTCGGACTGATAAACCTGGAAATTGGTCATGGAGCGCCCACCATTGGTACATTTACAGGAATTGACTGGAGTAGCAATTCGAAATTCTTTGAAGTTGAAATCGATCCCGAAGGCGGAAGCAACTATGTGTCGATAGGATCATCCGAACTGGCGTCGGTGCCATACGCTTTACACGCCGAAACTGTTACCAATGTTAACGATGCGGATGCCGATCCCACTAATGAGTTGCAAACCATTTCCAAAGCTGGAGACATCGTAACACTCTCTGATGGCGGAGGTTCATTTGTGGATGAAACGGAGGACGCAGATGCCGATTCCACCAACGAGTTGCAAAGTGTTTCCAAAGCTGGAAACATCGTCACTCTGTCTAATGGTGGAGGTTCTTTTATTGATGAAACCGAAGATGCCGATGCGGATCCCGGTAACGAGACAAATACCTCAGTTACCCTCGATGGCACCGACCTAAAAGTGACTGATGCCGATGGAACGATCACCACCGATCTGAGCAGCCTGGTGGATGACCCGGATGCCAACCCTACCAATGAACTTCAAACGTTGTCTATTGTGGGAAATAACCTTTCCATCAGTAATGGAAATGTTGTACCCCTGCCAACAGGGATGCCTGCCGGAACAAGCGGCCAAACAATAAACCACGATGGTGCCGATTGGGTTCCTTCGGATAATCTGTTTAATGACGGAACCAATGTGGGGATAGGTACAACAAATCCAGGCTCGAAACTTGAAGTAGACGGGGATGTTAAAGCCAACCGTTTTGTCGACCGTAACAATACTTCTTATTACCTTGATCCTGCAAGCGAAAGCACTTCAGCTATTTTTAATGGCAGCGTGGGAGTTGGCGGAGCCCCTTTTTGGTATAGTTCCGGCCCACCGTTTAATTCAAGCTGGGGGCCAAACCTCCACGTTCATGAAGGGGCAGGGTTTGCTGACATTTGGATTGGTAAATCTCAGGATACCGTTGGGAATGAATTAGGAAGGTTGGCTTTTGTTGGCCATATGAGCGGTATGTTTCCACCAGAAACAATATATGCCGGTATTACGGCAAAAATTAATAACAGTGGTTTAAATTATGCAGGTTCGTTATTGTTTTACACTGCAACCGGTGAAGGAATAATGGGCGATCCTTATAAAGAACAGATGCGATTAACAAATTTAGGGAGACTTGGTTTAGGCACAGCAAATCCAAACGAAAAGCTCACTATTGATGGTGTGTTGAGCCTCAAGAAGAATAATACCCCTGCCATTACCTCCGGTTATGGAAAATTATTTGTAAAATCTTCAGATAATAAACTCTACTATTTAAATGATGCGGGAAATGAATATAATTTAACAGAAGTTGGGAGTGGAAGTCTGTGGTTACAAAACGGGAATCGTATTTATTATAATTCTGGTAATGTTGGGATTGGTACATCAACCCCTGCAACAAAATTGGAAGTCAGAGGTAACAATGAAGTGATTAGGCAAACTTCCGGAAATGATGATTGGCGATGGATACAGATGGGATACAATGGCTCACAGGGACCCCTTATTCAGGGTGATGGATATCCAAGGCTCACCATAGATGCTGATGCTGGTGCTGCCGGTGAAATCATTTTAGGTCTTGGGGGCGATGATGTTGGGATTGGTATAACGAGTCCATTGGGGAAGTTAGATGTTAATGGAAAATTATACATGAGAGACAATATCAGGTTAAATGGGAATTATCTCTCGGGGGATGGTGGAGATGAAGGGATTTATGTTGATAATAACGGCAATGCCGGAATAGGTTGTACACCAGCTATTGGTCAGGGAAAGCTTGTTGTTCGAGGGGATTTGGAAATTATGGCCGGCTACAAAATTAAAGGGTATAATGCCTCTAACAACCAGTCCTGGTCGATGAGTTATGGTGGAACCAATGGCGGATTCTTATTGGAAAACAGTACTGGAAGCGGCAACTATTTTTATATGCATGGCAATGGCTATGTTGGTATTGGGACTGATACACCTCTTGCCAAACTGCATATTAAAGACCTAACAAGTGTTACAATGGTGATGGATTGTGGAACCAGTTCATCAACCGCCCGCTATCAAGCCTATAACAACGGAGTTGCCAGATCCTGGTCATGGGGAGTCGGACCTAACAATCACAGATTTTTCATATGGGAAGATGACTCACAATCAAAAGAAAGGTTTACTATTTTAAGAGGTGGTAATGTTGGTATTGGCACTGCCAACCCGTCTTATACTTTGCATGTGAATGGAACGGCTTATGCAACCGGTGCTGCCGGAGCGCTTTCTGATAAACGGCACAAACAGAATGTTCAATCATTTGACAACAATACACTGGAGATAATTGGCAAACTCCGCCCGGTTAGCTATGAATGGAAAACTCCATTAGATCAAGGTATGCAGGGAACACAGTTTGGTTTTATCGCTCAGGAAGTAGAAGAAATTTTACCAAGTGTAGTATTAACAGAAGATAATGACGAGCAAACAAAGGCATTGAAATATAGTGAGTTTATTCCTGTGTTGGTCAAAGCTCTTCAGGAACTAAAAGCAGAAAACGAAGCCATGAAAGCAAGAATAGCATCTTTGGAAAATAAGTAATGATGGGTTAAAAAGTTAATATACAAACTTGTAACATACTTTT
>JABMQA010000738.1 GCA_013203545.1 Bacteroidota bacterium | reverse complement strand
CTTGTCTTCTTTACTAAATTTTCTCTTTTCCATATTCGTTGACATAATTACTGTTTTTTATTGATAATTATGTCCGATTGTTTACGGGGCCATTTCACATGTTGATATTTTAATTCAAAACTCTATTTTCAACTTCATGAATTTTTAATCGTTTACATAATGATAAGCCCGGAATTTATGCAAAAACCATCCGGGAACAGGTGGATCCATTTGGGGATTTGGAATACATGGTAACAGAGTTGGAGGAAATTAGGTAGTACATCCCGACATTACTATTTTACGGGTTTATCGAAGGAGTCCGGTCAGATTCATTCCACAATAATTTCATCCGCAAAAATCCAGGCTTTTCCTCCTGCACCCTTATGCCAATCGGGGCAGGTGCCGATATTTTTAGCCATGATCTTCACATAATTTCTATTTCCATTCTCCAGTTCAACTTTAAAGACCTGCATGGATTCCTCTTTGCTTTTATACGATTCTTCATTCTTAATGGTTTCGATTTCAGTAAAGTTTTTACCGTCAATTGATGTGAAGAAGGAGACCGATTCAGGGAAGAAAATCCAGGAGTCAGTTGCCTGAAGGAATCGGACAGATGCCATATTTGTGTTTTCTCCATTCGGGAGTTCAACCATGACTTCCATATCATTGCCCTCGAATCCCTGCCAGCAGCCATCGTTAAAATTCAGACTTCCCTGAATTCCGTCAACCAGGGCAAGGCCACCATTGGCAGGATACTTCCCGCTATATTCTGAAAGGTATACGGGTGCTTTCATTTTACTTCTGATAAAGGTTTTTGTGCTGACGATACTGCTTATGTTTTCAGCACTGGAAATGGCCCTGACGGTCGTACTCCTATCCAGAATAAATGGCCCGGAATATAGCCTGGAATTTGTATCGGGTACGGACCCATCGGTAGTGAAATACATTTCAGCATCTATTGGTGAAGTTAATCTGACCATCTGCCTTTCCCGAAAAACTGACTTTTCAGGAAGAACTACCGGGGGACGTATCTCTTTCTGCTCCAACCAGGCCAGGTTAAAACGGGCGATGGAAATATGCTGCCGGGAATCCTTGCTTCCGGCTGCCGCACGTTCGTAAACGAGAAAAATTTCACCATGCTTCCCCACCGCAATTCCTGAATAAGCTGATGGTCCCTCATAAACCAGTTTATCCAGGGACCATGTCTTCCCTTCATCAAAGCTGGCTTTAACCGACATGAAGCGGCGTGATGTCCCGTCCCATCTTTTGGTGGCTTTTACGGCAGGGTTGGAGAACAAAATCACATGGCCTTTCCCGGGATCAGTAAAACCTGTCATTCCTGCATCGCAGGTGGGTTCGATGAGTTGGGGATCATCACCAAATTCAGTAAAAGTTTCTCCGCCATCCGAACTGATGGCATGATTGCGGATGCCATAGTTTTCTGCATGGTTGCGGCTGTTCACATATACCCTTCCATCTGACAATTCCACTACACAGGCTTCACCAACATGCGACTGGGTAAGGCCGCCGGCAAGCCATGTCTTTCCTTTATCATCACTGTATAATACACCATTGAACATGGTATTCCAGTCGAACTCCTTTCCGGTGTTGGTACGTGCAGGTAAAATATAGCGGCCTTTATGTTTGCCGGTACTCAAAACAATCCCGGGATCATGTGGCCAGTAAGGTAAATCTATGTCTATCATTTCCGACCAGCTAATCCCATCATCATTACTTTCAAGGTAAAAATGTCCGTCTCCAAGTTTTTTCATTTCATCGGGGTTTTCAATCTTCCAGGTTTCAGTAATGCGTTCCCCCTCAGCATTGAAACGTGGACTTTTATGTCCGAAAATCATTATTTTACCACGCTGCGGATCGACAATGGCACTGGTTTGCCTTACGGTCCAGTTATCGATTGCTGCAATGATCCGTGGTTCTTCCCAGCTATCGCCATTATCCTGACTGCGAATCACAGCGACCTCCTGAACATTCCCCCAATCCTGATTGTTGCCAATGCGGGCCGTGGTAAAACAAAGTACGGTGCCATTGGGTGTTGTAACAATATTTGGAATGGCGTAGGCAGCAACGTGTTCGTTTGCCCGCAGGATCATGGTGTCATCAAAGTAGGGTTCCTCCCTGAAAAGGGATATCTTTGAAGGGCGCTTGTAGAGACCCATTTCAGTGAGGGTGGGATTCAGCCGGCACTGTTCTATGATCAACCTGGCGCGTTTGGCCTGAATGACCGGAAACCTTATCAAACGCTTATAGCCCACTGTTGTGCCGCTGGCAATTTCTTTCCAGTTATTTTCAATAAAACACTCCAGTTTGAACGCTTCTATCCGCTGTCCGGTCCTGATATTTTCCTGCAAAAGAAGCACATCAAATGATTGCGGCTGCTCAAATTCAATATCAATTACAGCTGATGATTCATTTTTACGGGCAGACCAATAAGTATCCGGATCATTATCCCGGATCGACTCTATAGGGTGTGATCGTGTTTCGCCTGATGCTGAGATCCTGGCATCTTTTAAAAGGTTTTTATCAAAAGTGGCATCCAGGATCTTTCTGAATTTTTTCAGGGCCAGAATATCATTTTCATGGATCAATCCACGGCGGTCGGGAGGAATATTCAGGAGTAAAAGCGAGTTGCGGCCCACTGAGCTATAATAAATATCCACCAGTTTTTCAGCTGATTTAACCTGATTATCCTGTGATGGATGATAAAACCACCCGGGGCGGATGGAGACATCCACTTCCGACGGATACCATACCAGGCAGTTGGCCTGCGAGATAATTTCGCGGCTACCAAGATCATGATCCGTCATATCCATGGGTTTGAAACCTTGATCCAGCATTTCCTGCTGGGAGTTGCCGGCAATGATTTCCTGGTTACGGTTGGATGCCGGCACCACACTCCATTCGGTTTTCCGTCCATAACCCGATTCGGTACCCACCCAGCGCACATCCGGTCCGGCCACGGCAATAACAGCATCAGGTTGCAGTTTGCGTATCAGGGCATAGTAAGACTTCCAGTCATAAACCTGCTTTTTGCCATTGGGCCCTTCACCGCAGGCGCCGTCAAACCAGACTTCGTCAACCCGCCCGTAATCGGAAAGTAATTCTGTAAGCTGGTTCAAAAAATAGGTGTTGTAGGTATCTGTCCCGTAAGTTTTTTCGTGCCGGTCCCATGGCGACAGATAAACACCAAATTTTAATCCTGCTTCATGACAGGCTTCAGAAAGTTCTTTCACAATATCACCCTGCCCGTTTTTATAGGGGCTGTTTTTTATGCTGTGATCCGTAAATTTACTGGGCCACAGGCAAAAGCCGTCATGGTGTTTGGCTGTGATGATGATCATTTTCAAACCGGCCTCCTTGCAGACCTTTACCCACTGACGTGTATCAAGCTGTGTTGGATTGAAAATCTCAGGAGATTCGGTGCCATCACCCCATTCTTTATCGGTAAAGGTATTGATGGTAAAATGCAGGAAAGCAGTGGTTTCCAGTAGCTGCCAGTTGTATTGGTTGAATGTGGGGGCAATATTCGCCGCTTTGTGGATGATTTGTTCTTCGGTATCATTGTCATCAATAAAGGCATAGTTGGAGTGTTCAGAGGTATCGGATTCCGGAAAATCACATCCCGCAATAAAGACAATCGTAATCCAAAAACACAAAAAGTAGCTGGGTTTTCTGTTTCCTGAAAAACCCGATAATAAAAGCGTAAAATTTAAAATCAATATTCTCATCATGCCAGTAGGTTTTCCAATTTTAATTTCCATTTCACCCAATCGGGCATTTCCTTCGTTTGTAAATCAATGAACTTTTGAGTGTGGTCGTGATAAATCAAATGACACAACTCATGGATGATTACATACTCAATACAACCTTTTGGTGCTTTTATCAGTTCAGGATTTAAAATTATTTTTCCTTTTGGCGTACAACTGCCCCATCGAGTTGGCATTTTTTTAAATGATAAATGATAAGTGATAAATTATGTTTGATTACAAATTTATCAAACAATGGTTTTGCAATTTTATTGATTTTTACTTTTCCTTTGTCTAAATACCACGATTCAACCAATTCTTTAACTTCATTTTTAATTTTCAGAAGGTATTGCCGACCTAAATACAAATGGGTTTCACCTGCGATATATTTCCTTTTGGGAGTCTTTGGATGAAATGTTACAAAGAAACTTTGTTGTTTGATAATCCAGGGTGCTTTCTTTAAAATCTTTTCTTTGATTTTATCAAGCGAACTATCAACAGGGGCATTTACCAACACATCCAAGTCTGGTGTAACAGTAATCCCAAGCGTTTTCCTATTGGAATACACCACCATAAAATTGATTTGTTTGCTGCCAAATTGAATTGCTGCTGTCATTATTTATATCGTAATTTTGCCACTTCAATACATTTATTAGCTATTTCATCCATTTCACCAAATGATAAATTAATGTTGTATTTGTCTCTTACTTCATCAATTAAATAATCGCCAATTTCAATCTGAAGTTTACCTGTAATATTGGTTTTGAATTGCCAATCAATAATTGGATTGTTATTGTCCAATACAGCAAGTTTTATTAATTCATCGATTTGCAATGCGGTTTGAACAGAGATTTGGGTTTTAACCAGGTTGTCCTGTATTTTTTCACTTAAAGCTTCAATGGTTAATCCATAAAATGCTTTTGCTATATCTTTTTCCTGTAATTCCTCTGGAATATCATTATCGGTATAAGCCAATACATTATCCATTATCTCCTTAACTTTGCTCAAATAGTGTGCTTCATCTATCCGTTTTGCTTCATAATCCGCAATGGTGTCTTTCAATATTTGAGAAAACTTCTTGTAAAATGCAGGGTCTTCCTCCATTTTCTCCGAAATATGCTTTGCTGTTCTACTCGCAATCTTGTCTGCTTTAGCTGCCTTTCCTGTTGTGTTTTCAACTTCCTGTTGGAATTTATCTTTGTCAAAAATATTTACCAGTTCGGTTATAACTTCCACTTTTTCGGTGGTTATATGTGTGTCAATTAGTTTTTGAATTTGTCCTTCGTATTGTTTATAATCCACGGCATCGGAATAGCGTTCAACTACTGCCATACGTAATTTCATAAACATTACCAAGTCTTCTTTGTAGCGATTTATGGTTTTTTCGTCTGCTTGTTTATGAAAGTCCATTGAAGAAAGAGCAAGTTTCAAGGCTTTTGCAAAAGCAGCTAGTTTGTCGTATAAAACTACACGAATTGCTTCATCTTTTAAAAGGATTTGATAGGCTTCCGCGTCGCGTTTATTGGCAACAGATTTGAAAATATCCCATAATTCCGAATGTTTCTGAGGTAGTTTCTTTATTTCTTCTTTGATATTTACCAATGTACCTTCCAAATCATCTGCATCAAAATCTTCGAATGAAGAATACAATAGCAAAGCATCGTCTAAGTTTTCAATTACTCCATAATAATCAATGATGTAACCAAATTCTTTATCGGGATAAATACGGTTTACCCTGGCTATTGCCTGCAACAGTTTATGACTTTGCAAATTACGAGTGAGATATAAAACAGTATTTTTTGGTTCATCAAACCCTGTGAGTAATTTATCTACCACAATTATGATTTCAGGGTCTTTCTGATTTTTGAAACGACTGATTAGATTCTTTTCGTAGGTTTTAGAATTACCATGCTCATCCATCATTCTTTTCCAGAACCGATTTTCTTTCTCTGTTGATTTCTCATATGCACTGTCTTCACCTTCACGCTCATCAATGGATGAAATTAAAACTTCACTTGTTACAATTCCTATTTCGTCTAAAAACTCCTTATAGCGAATTGCATTTATTTTTTTATCGCAAACCAATTGAGCTTTAAAGGGTGTTCCTTGCCAATTGTCTCGAAAATGGAGACTAATATTCCAGGCAATAGCATAAATCTTTTGTTCTGCACTATTTAATTGGTCGGCTCTGCTAAATTTCTTTTTAAAATCGGCTTTTTGATATTCGGTTAAAGGTTCGGAAACCATATCGAAAAATGTATCCAAAGGACTTGCATTCACAATTTGCCTTGCCAGTCTTCCTTCATATAATAATGGCACAACTGCCTTATCGCTTACTGCCTGGTCAACAGTGTATGCGTCAATAATACCACCGAATTTTGCTGCTGTACTCTTGTCTTTTATAAATAGAGGGGTTCCGGTCATGGCGATAAAACAGGCATTGGGTAAGGTCTTTTGCATGTCGATATTGAAAATACCATGCTGGGTTCTGTGACCTTCATCAACCAACACAAAAATATCATGGCTTTCTAATGGCTTTTTTATTTTTTTCATGGCAGCCGAAAACTTATTGATGATGGTAGTTACCACTGCATCACTTTTGCTTTCCAACAAATCGACCAATCGTTGACCAGTTGTTGCATTATCTACGAACATGCCACATTTACGAAATGTGCCCGTAATCTGACGGTCTAAATCGGTTCCGTCGGTAACCAAAATTATTTTGGGGTTGCGAATGGTTTTTTCCATGGCAATGGCTTGCGCCAACATCACCATCGAAAGCGATTTACCACTTCCTTGTGTGTGCCAAACAACGCCTCCTTTTCGTTTGCCCCCTTCAAGATGAACAATGCGGTGCATCGCTTTCTTAATGGCAAAATACTGTTGATAGCGGGCAATTTTTTTCGCCCCATTATCGAACAATATAAAACTAAAAGCGATATCCAGTAAGCGCTCAGGACGGCACAAACCATATAAATATTCATCCTGGATGGTTGTTTGAACATCTTCTTTTTCCAGCTCATCAAAATATTGTCTCACATATTTGAAACGGTCGGCAAAAAGCTTGTCTTTTTGAGCAAGGGATAGTGCTTGGTTTTTTAATTCTTTTAAATGCTTACGATATTTCCCCTCTTCTCTTTTTTGTTCTTCTTTTGTTCCGGCATTGAACTTCTCCTGCCATTTCGACCAGAATTTCTCTGGAGTGGCATTGGTGGCATAGGCAGCTACCTGCGTGGCTATGCTTAGCGTAATTTGCGAATACACATACAAATTGCGGATACCATCTTCCTGCTGGTTTCTTAAATGCTGGCTAATGGCTTGTTTCAATGGCTCTTTCATATCGGGGCGTTTGCACTCGATAATACAAAGCGGAATGCCATTTATAAACAACACTAAATCGGGGCGGTAATGCTCCTTGCTTGTGCTGCGCATTACGCAAAATTCCTCTGTTACATGAAATACATTATTCTCTAAATTTTTCCAGTCGATGTATTGCAGCGTGAAACTTTTTTTATCTCCATCAATACTTTGCTCCAGAGCCTTTCCCAATGTAATGAGATTATACGCTGTTTCGCAGGCATGAATGTAACCCTCGTTCATATGCAGTTCTTTTAATGCAAGAATGCCACGCTCGATGTTGTCGTTTGTAAAAATATCCGATTTACTGGCACTTACCTTTATACTGTTAATTTCCTTTAATTGCTTGCGCAACACATCCTCCAAAAGCACATTGGTGGTTTTGTTTCCACGCAAGAGCAATGCCTCTTCAGGTGTAAGGTATTGATACCCAATTTTCTGCAACAACTGCAAGGCGGGTATCTGACTGATGTGGTCTTCTTTGAAACTTGGTGTATCCATTACTTTTCTACTTTTTTGGAAAATCGGATGCTCGATACAGAGAATTCGATTTCAGTTTATTGAAATGTTTTTCAGCAATATAGCTATTGGTCCCAGTATTTTTTGGAGAAAAAATCAGATGTTTTGGAGAATTAGATTCTCTAACAGATTCTCTACTTATTTGATCCTGTAAGAACCCATTTAGGTTTTGCATCAATACCGCTTTCATTCTTTATAATATTATTAACTCTTAGTTCCGTAAGCAAATGGTTTATCTTTACTTTTCTTTGCTTATCTGTCATCCAATCAGGAAGTTTATTCCACAACAATTCATCAACATCTTTTCTGTCAAGTGAACCATGTTCTCTAACAGCCTTCTCTATCAAGTCCAAATAGTAACTCTTATCAAAGGCTTTGTTTTTAGAATAGGCTGCTTTTTGACCTGTTTTCTGCGCTACCTTAATACCTATGTAATAGTTGGGTTTTCTGCCTTCTATCAACTTTTTGTTTTTAAGGTGCTTTTCTTCAAACTCTGTCAAGGCTTGTTTTTTCTGCACCTTATCCAGCATCATGATTTCTTCCAAAGTCAGGTCTTTGTTCCTTGCAAGCAGGCGGGCATATTCCATGTCCAGAATTTTTCCGGAAATGGTCACTTTCACCTTGCCACCTGAAAGGTCATAGTCGGGCATAGGAAAAAAGCGTTCGCGTTGGAAGTTGAAAATCTTTTTGATCCCACCTCCAGCCGTATCCACCATTTTCAGGTTGAACATGGCTGATGCCAAAAAGCGATTGCGGTAATGCTCTTCCGGGGCATCTTCTTTAACTACTTTTTCCACACTCCCAGGAATGAAAGAACCCAGGTTGGTGAAAACCAACTGGTCATCCATCTCCACTACATTGATGCGCCCATGTTTGGTATAATCCTGATGAGCAATACAGTTGTTTAATGCCTCACGAATGGAATAAGGTTCGTATTGGTTCACCTCATCAGGGAATAGTGTACCATCTTTAAGGTAGCGGTATTTAAGATTCCGGATTTTAGCGTATATTTTATCAACTGCCAGTAAAATAGGGCAACTAACTATCAAATAGTCTTTGTCATTCCCATTTACATCTTTCAGCAACCATCTGATTTTCGCTTCAGCAGGGTTTATAAAATGCTCTGATTCTTCTTTTCCCAGGAGGATAATTGCCGTTCTTGTTATTTTCCCCTTAATTGTAGTTTTGGCTTTGTTGAGAAAGGTGATATTATTCCACGAATCAACTTCGTCTGCCTTTTCGGGGAATTTGTTTTTATAATTTTTACGAGCTAATAAAATAGCCTCTTCATCCAAATCTTCGATACCGGCATCAGGAACAATTGCTACACTCCAATCTTCTGTGGTTGCCTGTGCCCTTATGCGTTCAATCTCTTCTAAATTAAGCGGTGCCAATTCTTCTCCATCACGACCATAATAGTGCCCATCAAAAGCAACCGGAAAACCTTTTGGGGCTGCCGGTATTTGAAACATGACGACTCTTCCATCGGGGTGTTGCAGTTCATGTATTTCGATGAATGTAATGCGATTGTTGGTTTTGTTGGCTATCTCACCTTTCAAACTATCCAAATCTTTACGTTGAGGACGAAATCGACTACCAACAATCTGATGTCGCTTATCTTCAATTCCAAAAACCAGCCAGGCATGGGGTTTTCCTTTCAGGTTAGCTTCATTGCTCAAAGCCGAAAAATATTTACCCAGCTTAGTAAAATCATAGCCATTTTTGGCTTCTTTAAATTCTGCCACTTCCGTTTCAGCAGATAAGTTCCGCAGATCCTGTAGAATTTGCTCTAATTCGGGTGTAGTCATAATTAAAATATTTTTTAATCTCTCATATACACAATTTTGCTTACAGTTTTACTAAAAACATCATCAGATTCTAAATCATGGAGGCTTAAACTTCTCTTCCTTGCTTTTAAGGTTTTGATAATTTCATCACGAGGCCAGCATAATTGTTCCACATAATTATTGAAATGCCTCCCTGTGTCTATTGCAAATTCAATCCTTGCCTGCTTATGTTTCTTGAATTCATCACCTTCATATTTTTGGACAAGTTTAAAGCCGATATCTAAATCACCTAAAGTTTCTTTACCTGACAGAAAACTACCAAAGACCCTTAGGCAGCCCACATAGTAAACCAGATCATCGTTCGCATTAATTTTTTTTGCCCGTTCAATTAAATCAGACAATAATTGATCTGCATTTTGTCTGGATATTGGCAGTGCTGCAGTGGCAAGTCCAAATTGCCTGCCTTTAGGGCTTGCAATTAATTCGAATTGAGTGCCCCAATTGAATTTCTGTTTTTTAAGATTTAAGTAACCCTCAACAATTAAACTCCCGACTAATTTTTTGGCTTGCCTGGAGTTCGTTTTTAGTATTCCTGAAACTTTTTCATAAATTTCATTCATATTTTTACCCCACAATTTGTCATTCATTGCATGACGAATTACCGCCCTTATCTTTAATACAGGGAGGCCAAAAAGCATATCTTTTGAATTAAGTCTCATATTTGTATCAATCGTTTTTTCCCCGTCAACAAAACCTGCATCATGCCCTTTTTCTGCTCCCGTAATTTCTCTGTTTTGGTTTTGAGTAAATTTATTTCTTTATCGGCGACTTGGAGTGCTTTTGCGATGGCGGTTTGTTCTTCAATAGAAGGCACTGGAATTTTAGGCTTCATGAATTCAGACTTTCCTAATGTTTTGTTTCGTCCTGCACCACCAGGAGAAGCTAACCCTAATAGGTATTTACCCCTTGGTGATTTAAAATAATAAAGCAGATAATCTAATGTTAAAACATCTTCTTTAGGCGCATACATTGGAAAGCGATGAGAAGCTATCATCCCAATTTCTTTATCTGTGGTTTTTGCAATTGCATGCTCCCACTCAAATACAATATTTACTACAAAACAATTGGGTTCAATCCAAAAAACCCTTTTATTACCTAACTCAGTTCCTGTTACTTTTTCTTTATAGAATATACCTTTTGTATGCGACCGAATTCCAATTTGAGTATAGAGTTCATCTTTTGTGGGGATAAACGGTTTTCCAGTTATAGTTAAAATGTTTTTCAATGTTTTAATTTTCCACTCCCCACTTAACCCCTTCAGCCGTTTCTTCCCCGTTAATAAATTTTGCATGAGCCATTTTTTGCGGAGTTCTTTTTGGGCAATGAGTTGCTTGTTTTTGTTTATGGCAGTATCCATTAAACTTAGAACTTGGGCTATGGCGCGTTGTTCGGGGAGTGGGGGGAGAGGGAGTTTAACTTTTAAAATGTTTGTTTTTGAAACACCATAAACAGAAGTGCCTGTCGCTATTCGTCTAAGCTCTCTTACAACTTGTTGATTCTTTAGTGCGTAAGTCCGAAAACCTAAAGTAATTTTTTCGGCATTACCTCTTAAAGCAAAAGTGTGTAAACCACTTATTGCTTTTCTGCCTTTTATATTTTTAAGCTCGACACAGTTACAAACACCTTCGTAATCTTCCGATACATCTGCAATTATTAAATCGCCATCTTGAAGTACAGGAAAATTATTATCATCAAATTTATTATCATCAATAATGCCATCACCTAAGAACGGAACTGTTTGCTCAATTTCAAAGTCTAATATTTCATTTTCAAAAGTTGCATGAATATCTCCATAGTGAAT
>JABMQA010000737.1 GCA_013203545.1 Bacteroidota bacterium | reverse complement strand
TTAACTTTTCTATCAACCTTAAAGCCTTCCTGGCCAGTTAGCTCATATGCCCATGTTATAGTGATTGATGTCATCGAGTTAATTATAGTCACAAGATCAGTAGGTGGTGGAACAGTAGCATAAAAATTGTTCTCAGTCCAGAATGAACTATAATTACCAATAAAAGCACATACCCGGTAATAAAGTTGTGTATTAAGCTGAACATCAATATCTTCATAATGAGGAACTGTAGTAGCTGCCAATAGCTCCCAGGTTCCACCTTCGTATTTTTTTTCAATGTTAAAACCATCTTCCCCTGTACTGTTTCCCTTCCATGTAATTGTTAATGAAGTTACTGAATTGTTCGATATCTGTAATTCCGTCGGGGCTGTTAGCTCAACATTCACATTTGCCATTGCTTTTGACGATTCAAAACCTTCATAAAATGCATAGACCCGGTACTCGACGTTTATAGCACGAAAAACATTCGTATCAATAAAATTTGTTTGGTTGGCAGCCACGGTTCCATAAGCCAAAATCCAGTTTCCTTCATCAATTTTGCGGTCGATTTTAAAGCCCTGTTCACCGGTCGAGTTGTCCGTCCAAGTTATTTTGTAACTTTTGTCCGAAAGTTTTTCAGATTTGAGGTCAGATGGGGCTTCAATTGCTGCAGAGGACGTAGCCGTTTGTTCGGTGGAACAGTGAGATCCGGCAAATGCATATAAACGATATGAATAATTTAACAAAGGATCGGGCACAATACCTGCATCATTCCAGCTTCGGGTTTCTTTCGGGCAAGTTTTATAGTCAACCTGCCATGGGTCATCGCCTCTTTTACAGTCAAGTTTAAAGCCTTCGATGCGGTCATCACCATTGTATGTCCAGGTTAACTTTCTTTCCAAGGGACTAACTGTTTCAATTTGCAGGTTCTGCGGCGCCCATGTAGATGGATCAATGTTGGCTTTGTCGTCCCATGGGTTGGTTCGCTCCCGCTCACAGGTAATGATAAAAAGCATAAGGATTAAAACCAACAGGGTGTGAACTTTTGGATTCATTAGTTTAATTTTTAAAGATTAACGGTCAGGTTAACTAAAAAACCATCCCCCATCGGCATGGCCGTGATATTCATCCCTTTCTTTGCTTTGTTCTGCTTCGCTGCATTAATGATGGTAAAGACAGCACATACACTACTTACGCCAAATGCTGCCGGCCAGATTTTATCCTCGGTTTCCACCTTGTTGAACAAATCGGTGGCATCGTTGGTAGCAGTTTGGTATTCGTCGTAGTGCTTTTCGGCGGAATAATAAAAATAGCCGCCTGCTGCTGCACTCACAATGGTTCCGGCCAGCCACCAGTTTTTGCGCTTTTTGTATTTCTTAAAATCCATCTGCGCCATGGCTTTCTGGTCGGAGACCAGAGTGAAGCTGTAAGTATTTTGCTGCTCTGTTACAGTAAAGGTTTCCTGTAGGTCGTTGTAGCCGGTTTTGGAAAGGCGGATGGTGTTTTTACCGAAGTTGGTGGTGAGCGTTTTGGGTGTTTGGCCCTCGTTTTTGCTGTTCAAGTCAAAATCGGCGCCGGAAGGTGAGCTTGTTATGGTGACCTCAGTGAAGTTATCGAGGTCTTCGTCGATGATGGTACGCTCGTTTTCTTTAATCTCAAACGATTTCCGCACGGTAGCATAATTTTCTTTCCGCATTTCGATTTCGTAGGTACCGATGATCAAATTCGGTATCATGCGCGGTGTAGTGCCATAGGACTGGTTGTCGATGTATATTTCGGCTTCCGGCGGGGTCGTTACTACGGATAGATCGCCAGTGATGGGTTCCATCTTAAAAGGTATGGTTTCGTTGGAGCCGGCTTTCATGTCCAGCTTGCGCATTTGCGTGTAATGTTTGTTGAGTTTTGCTTCGATGGTATGAACTCCTTTTGTTAAAATGTTGCTGTATGTCCCTTTAGCAACCAGTTCTTCATCGAGATAGATATCAGCAGTGGGTTCGGTAGTAATGGTTATCTTACCAAATACTGGAACCAAAGGAACTTCAAAGTTTGTGGTTTCGTTGTCCCGGATGGAAATTTCACGGGTAATGGGTTCGTAAAGGTCAATATTCAATGCCACCGTATGTATTCCGCTTATCATATTTTCAAAGGTATGAGGAGTTACAAATCCGGTAGCTCTGCCGTCAAGCATGATAGTTGCGCTATCGAGTGGGGTAGAAGAAATGGTGAGTGTGCCAAAATTGGGATCGAGTTTTGTTTCCTCGGTGGTGGTTTCATTGAGGATAACAGTAAAGCTGCCTTCTTTTGTGTAATACAATTCCTTTTCGAGCCGGTACTCGTGATAGCCAGCAGTCATTTCCTTTTGAAACGGAGTAACAGCCATGTATTCGCCATCTACCCATACTTTTGCGCCGGCCGGTTCTGATTTCAGCAGGATATAACCGGTTGGCATCTCTGATCCGGATGGGACGATTACCAACTGATACACCTTGGCTGCCTGGATGGATTCAGGTAAGTTGTAATTGAATCTTATATAACCTTCGCCCCAAAAACTCACCCTGCGTTCGCCCGGTGAAACGTAAACCCAGTATTCGCCCGATTTGTTTTCGATATCACCTACAATCCCGAGATTGCTTTCGAAACCCATCCCTTTGATGGAGGTAAGAATTTTAATGAGTGCACACTTGTTGTCATTGGCATCATTGCGCGGATAGCGCATTGCCGAGATGTCGTTGGGGATTAGTCTGAAATCTGATACCTCCAGCGTTTGTGCAGAAATGACATTTGCAATTATAATTAAGCAAAACAGAAATAAATTTTTCATCTCAATCGGTTAATATTTTGATTTCAATATAATTGGGCTAAGGTATTAAATTTTTTCCAATATGAAATCTATTGTCGAATTTTTAATATTATTTTACCACAAATTTTCTAAAAAGTTAGCTGGAAAAAATACTCAATATCCTGTTAGTTGTTTTTGATGCATCGAACCGAAAAACCATACTCTTTGTTACCGAAATTGTGAAATAACCCAGCCGATTGATAATCCAGGGTCTCAGACCAAGCCTTTGATCCGGAGTGTTCAGTTGATGACCACCAGAAACCGTTTTCGCTTAATTTATAGAAAAACCCAAGATTATATCGAAAGCCACCTGGTAATCCGGAAAACATGCTGCTGTTTGTGCTACCAGTATTTGGGTTTTTCCAATAATCACTTGCAGATTGTTTCATTTCACCACCTGCTCCATCATTACCTTCTGAAAAATCCAACAATACCGACCATTCCTGATTATTTGGCAGATGCCACCCTTCCGGACAGGCTGACATGGCTGCAGGCCAGTTGTACAGCACGCCATAAGTCCCATAGTTAATTGTAATCTTTGCATCTTCAAGATCGGTGTCATCAAAACCATAAACATAATAGTAATTTGAATGTTGTGAACCATTATTAGGCTGATTTACTTCCGGTAAGTACGATAAGTTTTTTTGCATCCAACATTGATCGCCTATCTGAATGGATGGGTATAAAGCACTATCC
>JABMQA010000736.1 GCA_013203545.1 Bacteroidota bacterium | reverse complement strand
TAATTATTGTCTTGAATACTTGATTGGATACGCGATTTGTGTTCAAAAATATTACTCCCCAAAATTATATAAATAGATCAAATAGGCCTTACCTAATTTTTACGCATAGAAAAATGGAGGGGACTGTTTCATTAATAATCTCTACAAAAAATAATAGCTTCATTTATCCTTGTATCCAGATCATCAGGAATCCAATGACCGAGGTAGGGCGAAACAACAAATTGATGCTGCAGGCCGGCGTTTTTAAGCGTCTCCACCATTTCCTGCTGAACAGTTAGACGGGGATCCATTTCGGTGGTGATGATGGTGCCCCGGATTTTTCTGTTGGTTGCGTTTTCAATATTCTCCGCTGAAAAGCTTTCCGGTTTATCCGGACAAAGCACCAAAAATCCGGTGGCAGGTATCAGGTTGCATAAAACCACTTCCAGTGCAGCGACACCACCAGATGAAAAACCACCGATGATGATTTCTTCCTGGTCGATCGCATATGTAGCCGCGATTTTGTCATATGCTTCCACAATCTCATTTTTCGAAATTTCGATATCCTCTGTCCAATTGTATCCGTCCATCGAAATGATTTGTGAAGATTGAAGATAGGCTGTGATAAATTCCGTTCGCATCAACTCAGATGTCCATGCTGTTTTGAATCCTTCGATATTCCCACCTCCTCCATGCAGGGCAATAAAAAGCGGATTGCTTTTAGTACTATCGTAACCCTCCGGGGTGATGATTTCTATTGTTGCTTTTGCTAAATTTTGGGCCTTTTGCCAGAAGGTTTCATTTTCTTCAAGTATCAAATCGAACCCCTCAGTATTTTTATACGGTTCCCAAAACGCATGCTCAAACCCATATTTATTAAACCAAATACCGCCATCCATAGCAGAATGAAGAACACCGATCCCTTTTTGGTAATGGCCAAGCTGACCATAGGTAAGTGCCAGATTATAGGCGTTGGCTTCAAGATGATCAGGAAATTCTTCGATATGATTTTTCAGAACCGCCGCTGCCCTTTCAAAATCCTTTTCCTGGTATAGCTTCCCGAAACACACACGCATATCATGATATGTTGAAAATTCGGATACGGTGTCCTGTTCCTGAGATATGCCCAGGCGAGGAACAAAGGTGATCAAAATGATGAATGTTAAAAACCGCATCATAATTTGATAATCTTTTTAACCCACACTTTGTTTCCCCGCCTGATTTCTGCAACATATCTGCCCTGAGGCATTGTGGTCAGGTCAATCACAACTTTATTTTTTCTGATGTCAATTTTTTTGCATTGCCTGCCATACCCGTCAAAGATGATAATGTGTGTATCGATAGTTGGATGATCCTTAAAATTTATAGTCAGAATATCCTTGACAGGATTTGGGAAAAGTTCAATTTCCATCGGGTTGCTGGCATCATTATGCGGATTATTGATACCTGTTACGGAAAGGCTGACAAAGCTGAGGCTGTTTCCGCCGAAATTGCACACCGCAATAACATTTTCCAAAGGATTATAAACCAGCCCGGCAGGCTTGTTGAATCCGGTGGCAAACACTTCGGGCAATACTGAGCAATCGGGGGCAAATTTCTGGATTTTATTACCCTGCCAAGATGCAACATAAATGTTACCATCCGGATCTTTTGTGCAGTCGATATACTGTCCCGTTAAAGGATTGACCATGTTTTGAACGTCAGATGAATCATTCAGGTTAACACATCTCACAAAGGTGATGGGCCAGCTGAAAACATACAGATGATGACTGGCCGTGTCAACAATACAGGTTTGAGACCCGTTAACGACACCATGTCCTGTGTTGACAAATACATTGTAGCTAAGTGTTCGGGTGTTGATTTTAAAGACCTGCCCAGCCTGGCCGATAACGTAAAGATACCCCGTTGTGGGATCATAATCCATATGTGCCATCGAAGGAGACTCCGTGATGGTCATATCTCCCAGCAGCTCCCCTGTATTGATGTCGATGCAGGATATTGTGGAAGGATCGTTGGAGGCAACGAAAAGTGAATCGCCAATAAGTTCAATACCCATGGGAACGCTCAGGCCCTGGTAAAAAATACTGTGGTTTTGCAGGCTGTCAATTTTAATGACCCTGCCATTATTGGCATTGGTAACGAAATAGCTTTTGGTTGTGATGTCGAAAGTTATTCCTTCAGGGCCATTTAAAAGGTTGGTTTGTGAAAAGGCATTGCAACCAATGAATAAACAAATGAAAACAGTAAGCATAAAGTTTTTTTTCATAATCAGGATAATTTTTGATTGGTGAATTATTGTTTCTGTAAAATCAAACATGTGGCAAAAGTTAAATTCAAAAACCAGAAAAAAAAATGTATTCAACCATCCTGAAATATTTATATACCAACCTGCAAAATATTGTAACCACCATGAAATTGATCGAATTTGATTGTTTGTCGATGGAAATTCACCGGTGGTTGAATCTTTTTCTTCATTGTGCGAAGGATTGCTTAGTTTTATCAACTATTTTTTATGAAAAAGAATATCATCATTATTATCCATCTGGTTTTCTGGTTCATTGTACTTTCTATGAGCTATGCCTTTTTGTTGTTCCGTGGAGCTGCAGTTCCGGCGGAGAGTTATTTTCATATTACCATTAAATCAGCGCTTGAGATCACAGATTTTTATATTTTTTATTCCTTGATCATACCACTATTTTTCAAACACAAAAAATACGGAAAGTTTGCGCTTATTTCCCTGTCTTATATAGTTGTTTACCTGCTGTTTTATGCTTCTGTCATTACCTGGTCCGATATCCAGTTAAAGCTGGCTTCAAACTGGGCGGGTTTCAGGTTCAACATACTTCTGGCGGTTTATTACACCATCCTGTATGTGTTTTTGGGAGGATTGTTAAAGCTGGCCATTGATGGGTATAAAAATCAGCAGCAAAAACTATTGCTTGAGCAGCAAAATGTAAAAAACGAACTTGCCCTGCTAAGGTCACAGATCAACCCGCACTTTTTGTTCAATACACTCAATACCATTCATTCTTTTGTCATCAGCAATAATCCCAATGCAGCGAAAGCAGTCATCAAATTATCCGACATCATGCGTTATATGTTGTATGATGCTACCAAGGAGTTCATAACACTCGATCAGGAACTCGAATTTCTGGATAGCTACATCACACTTCAAAACTTCAGACTTGAAAAGCCCGGATTTGTGAAGTTTGATAAACGCGGGAAAACAGATGGCATCATTATTCCACCAATGCTATTGATCCCATTTGTTGAAAATGCTTTTAAACACGGAAAGAAAAAAGGGGCAACCACCGGAATTATAATTAATTTAGTGACTGAAAATAATTCCCTGCTTTTCGAAATAACCAATTTCAACGACCCTGTCAAAAGCCTTGAGGTGAGAAAGGGAGAAGGTGTTGGTATTAAAAACCTAAACCGAAGGTTGGAATTGCTTTATCCCGGCAAACATATGTTGGAGTTAATTGAAAAAGACAATATATTTACAGCAAAGTTGAACATTGAGTTAACCTGAGAATGAAGAGAGGGGAGAGGGAATGATGGAACGATGGAAAGGTGGAACGATGGAACGAAAGGCAACCCGGCGGCGTCCGTTTTGGTGGCTTTCCTGCGGTGGCCGGATCTGCGGGTGGGAAGCGGAGACGGAGTAATGGGTTAATGTAGGAAGTAGGAAGTAGGAAGTAGTAAGAAATGAGTAGGTAGTAGGTTTCAGGT
>JABMQA010000735.1 GCA_013203545.1 Bacteroidota bacterium | reverse complement strand
TGGTGTTGATGGTGTTGATGTTGTAGAAATCCTGCCCAAAAATATTTGTAACAACTATGAAAGTTAGCAGGAAAATAAGCTTTAGTTTTTTCATTTTAAAACGATTTTCTTTGTTATGGATGTGGATGTTGATTTCAAATTTAACACATAAATTCCTTTCGGTAGCCCGGATAGATCGAGGATGATGTTTTCATCTTTTTGAAAATTTGAAATTTCAAAAATAATATTTCCAACTAAATCCAGGATTATAATTTCTTTGACATCTTCAGGTAATCCTTTAATTTGCAATTCACCACTTGTCGGGTTTGGAAATATACTTATTTCATCAGCATTTTCATGGATAGCTGAAACTGCTTGTATTTCATTAATTCCTGAAATTCCATTGATGGCATAATTGCCCGAGGCGTCCGGCATGTTTTGGTTGTAAGTAATAACCTCCAGTGTTTCTTCATGGCCACTATCCGGAAAGAATACTTTAAAGGCCAGGGGTTCGCCATTTGTAAA
Source organism: Bacteroidota bacterium (assembly GCA_013203545.1). Lineage (GTDB taxonomy): Bacteria > Bacteroidota > Bacteroidia > Bacteroidales > 4484-276 > JABMQA01. Next base: position 1,543 of record JABMQA010000735.1, on the reverse strand, counting down.
TCCATCTTTTTCAGGGGTGGTTTCATCATTGGGATAACTTACCAAAACGAGCGGTTCACCAATTTGATTGATTGGTGTTGCCCCCACACAAAGCCCGTCAGTAGTGAATGCACCCAATTCGCTGCCTTGCGGAAGTCCTGCCAGGGCGTTAGTATAAAAACAGATAAGATGTGAGTTGGATGTTGCAGGTACCATGTCCCAATATTCCGGAGAAAAAGTTTCCATACTATTCCCTGCCGGTGCTGTGGCATCCGTACATTCAGGATAAGTGAACGAAACCGCATCTGAAAATTTTGCAATATACGATCGTCCGGGTTCAAGAAAGGTAAGTGTTTGAACATATCCCGGCCAGTAAACCCTGGTGCCGGCAACCTCTTTAACCACAATAACATCATTTAAAACTTCCCCAAACAACGCTTCCACCGAGGCCCCGCAATCATTTAATACCGGAATCAGATACCAACCGGCATTATCACAGGTAAAGGTTCTGTCGGTTAAAACTGTTCCATCAATGGTGACCTGCTGATCCTCCACCACCTTCACCTGGTATCCGCTGTAAGTATCCCACCCACCGGTCAGGTCGATGGTGTTCACCCCTGCTGAAGGCCAACAAACCGAAGTGAAATTTTGCAGAATGACCAACTCATCCTGAGCGATAAGTTCTGAAAACAAATTGGCTACCATGGGATTTTCAGGAATGAGACAGGTAGATATGCCGCTCCATCCATTGGGCATGTAAATAGTCTGACTGGAGCCGAAGGAGTATTTTCGGCATCTCTTACCAATCGGACATAATTATAAATTCTCACCACATCGCCCTGTGGCCCGTTGCCCAGGGGCCAGTCATCCGGATCGCCGCTTTTGGGATCGCTGCGCTGTGCGCCGGCACCATGCACATCCAGCAGTTGATAGTTGCCGGAGTTTGGTGGTACTTCCATCCAACCAAGGGCCTCGCCAAAACAAACATAAGCCCCAAACCCTCCCGGAGCATTTACCTGCCAGCTCGCATGTGTTGAACCACTCCAGTAGAATGGATAATTATCATTACCACCTTCATCAGTAATTTCAGAGCAATTGAAAATGGGATCAATGGCGGCGGAGTTGGTAACAGAAGGAGCACGTGCATAATCCACAATGCTTTGTAATTCCTTGGCATTTGGAAGTCGCCAGTCATCAAAAACCGCAAATTCAAAGTTTTCGGCATAACTTAATGCGTTTTCCCAAACCATGCCTTCTCCATCATCATCCTGGGTCCACATTAATCCTGTGGCATGGTCGGTAATTGTTCCATTTCCATTGTCTACAAAATCGTTGATTCCATAAACATCTCCTCTGACGTACATCACATAAAACTGTTTATCTTCGGTTTGTCCTGGCATGGACCCTGTTGGATAACCTTTGATGCGCCCATCAGCGAAATTTACACCAAACATGGTTTCTGCTCCCATCATGGTTGTTCCAACATATAGGGTTGATGAAGCCATTTGGGCATCAATTATTCGTTCGCCGGCGTTCTGATCTCCATAAGCAAAATCAAAATAAT
>JABMQA010000734.1 GCA_013203545.1 Bacteroidota bacterium | reverse complement strand
CGTTGTCTTTGAACCAATCATAGCTTCGAATGCTACAATTTGATTTAATCCAGGGATCACCAATACTTGCTTGATCAACTACGACATCAATATTGTAATAGTTAGCTAATTCAGGCAGTAACTCGGCAGAATAATCACTTATACCACTCCTTGCAGGTGGTAAGGGAGAAACAAATGCCAACTTTGGTAATGTAGCTGACGTTGGTTCAGTTGTCTTTTTATCGTATTGTTGAAGACGCCAGTTTTTAATTGCCAATAGTGCTTGTTGTACGCTTTCATCCCATTTGATATTTTGGGCATTTTCGATTTCATGTCCATCAGAAGAGGTACGACAAGAATCATCGTCTAAAACCTGAACACCCTCATCTGCATCATCAGATATAGCAATCACTTTATGAGCAGATATGTTTAAATTGTTATTTGCTTTTTTAAGTTCAATGTATATTTTCTGTGCTGTTTTAGAAAGATTTGAATCTTTCAACTCCGGGTATTCAAAACTGGGGGGGACACTCAATTTAATAGTTTCTGTATTGATCCATAAAAGTTTGTCGGCCATTTTTACCGGACCTATTTCTTTAAAAACAGCAATCACTTTAATTAGATAAAGGCCCTTAGGAACTATGATAGTTCCCTTAAACCCTGTATTCATTGCCAGTTTGGGATATTGAACCGAAAAGTGCGAAACCACATCAGGCCTTTCTTGTGGTTTACACTCGTAAAAACGTTCATTCACTTGAACAAGAACCTTCACTGGTAACTGGCCTTGTTCTTTCATAAAACACCAGCCTTCAACTATTACCTCATTTGCTTCCGGCCTGACAACTGCTTCTCTGGGTGCAGATACATCAAATAATACTTTACCGGGCCTCGATTGATTCTTTTTCAATCGGCTATATACCCTAATAACAATAAATTCGATCACTATTTTTAATGTAGAAATCATTCCAGGAATTTTAATTTTGTTTAATAGGCGTTTCCCTGCTTTTTTAATAAATCTTAAAGGAAAAGTTAGCCGCCAGGATAAAGAAGAAGTAATTATAATATTAAATGCTTGAAGATCCTGATATTGTGTTTGAAGCTGATGGTGATGTGATTGAAGTTCCTCATATTGTGATTGAAGTTCCTTGTGTTGTGATTGAAGTTCCTTGTGTTGTGATTGAAATTCCCCGTGTTGTGATTGTAGTTCCCCGTGTTGTGATTGAAGCTCCTTATGTTGTGATTGAAGTTCCTTTTGTCTTGATTGAAGCTGATGGCAAAGTGATTGAAGTTCACTGATTTTAATTTGCTTTTTCACCTCAGTAAAAAGCGTAAACGCATCAAAGTAGCATGGAGGATATGAAAAAACATCCTTATACTTTAGCAGATCATTCCGTAAATAAAACCTATTAATACCATCAAAATATACAAATGCATATTCAGCTTCAATGATCAATTTCTCCCATTCGCTATAGTTCTGTGTGGTGCTGTTGGGAATTGTTGCTTCAATAAGTATAACCTTTGGTCGAAAACGAGCCCAATTATTTGATTTTATTACCTCTCTTTCAGCACCCTCAACATCAATCTTTAGAAAATCTATCTCAATATTGGGTGCATATTGAGAGAGAATACCTGATAGTTTTCTAGATTCAACTAAAATACTTTTTGCTTCTTCAAATTTATTGTTATTGTAATCACGTAGATTTTCATTGCTGATAGCAGTTTTAACATTTTGTTCCATAATCGAAGACAAACCGGTATTTGCCAAATCAAAGAATTCGATCAGGCCATCCTGGTCTGAAACAACCAGATTAAGGTTAATATCCCTTCCTCTTTCTATTATTAAATCGTTGAAAAGGCTTAATGAGGGTTCGATATTGATACCCTGCCATCCTTTATCATAAAAATGTTTGGTAACAGAATGCAATGCAGGACCGGCAGCGCCCACATCAACATAAAAGCCCTTTTCTATATTTTTAAAAAAACGTTCAAGGATTACGTCCTCGAAATTTTGAGCATATGATATCATGATTTCACTCTTACAATTTGTTTTCTTTAACAACCCTGATGTTTTCGTAAACCTATTTCAACAGCCTATTTTTATACTTGTAAAAAATGCCCACTCCATAAATATATTCTCATTAAACCCACCACGGTGTTCCAGG
>JABMQA010000733.1 GCA_013203545.1 Bacteroidota bacterium | reverse complement strand
GCAGAAAGATGCCGAAGCCCACTGAAAGACCGAGTATATTAATGAGCGAGTAAAATTTATTTCTCCAAATATTTCTGAAGGCGGATTTTAAATAGTTTTTTATCATTTGATTGTCTGAATTTTATTCGTATCTCAGTGATTCTATTGGGTTTTTAAGTGCAGCACGAATGGCCTGAACGGATGTACTGATAAGCGCAATGGCCATAGCAACCGCCCCGGTTAGTACAAACATCCATATCGATATTTTTACAGAATAGGCAAAATTCTCAAGCCACCAATTCATGATGTACCAGGCCACCGGTATGGAAATTACCAGGGCAATCAGTATCATCTTCATGAAATCAGAAGATATGAGTCTCAGAATATCCAGGGTAGTGGATCCTAACACCTTTCTCACCCCTATTTCTTTGGTACGACTTGCCGTAATATAGCTTACAAGCCCAATAATTCCAAGGCATGAAATGAATATGGCAAAAACAGTGAAGTACACAATAATGGATGCAAATTTATTTTCCGACCTGTATTCGGAATCAAAAGATTCTGTGAGGTATTGATAGTTTATTGGCTTCGATGGTGAGATTTGATGCCAGACATTCTCAATTGCTGTCATGGTTTGCTTCGTGTTTTCATGGGATATTTTTATCAGACAATAGCGTTTTTGTATGTCTTCCCTGAACAGCATGGGTTTGATTTCACTGTGTAGCGATTCCATATGAAAATCGCGGATAACCCCTACTACGGTGTACCTGGTTCTTGAATGGTCGCGGTTGATGTCGGTATAGGTCTTTCCAATAGGATTTTCCCATCCCAAGAGCCTGGCCATCGATTCGTTGATCAATGCTGATAGGGAGTCGGTACCAAATTCCTGTGAAAGGTTTCTCCCCTTGATTACGGACAGGCCAAGTGTGGTCGTAAAATCCTCATCGATGAAAACCGTTGGAAACGAAGGGAATTCCTCCTCTTCATGATCCTCAAATTCGTAATCGCCATACCAACTTGTGCTAATCCCGGGTTTGTGGTTTGTGATGCTGGTTGAAATTATCCCGGGGATTTTGTCAAGATCGTTTATAAATGTTTTGCTGTCCCTCCGGATATCACTATTATTGAGGCTTACAAGAAGCAGGTTGTCTTTGGAAAATCCGAGATCTTTTTCTTTTATGAAATGCATTTGAGAATAAATAACTATGGTACAGGAGGTGAGGATCAATGCGATCACAAACTGAAAGATTACCAGCGGCCATCTGAACATTTTCCCTGAAACTCCGGTTTTGAATTTCCCCCTCATTACATCCAGGGGTTTAAAAGAGGTAAGAAATAATGCAGGATATGACCCGGCCAGAATACCTACAAGCAAACCCAACACCAGCAGGCCTGCCATGATCCTGAAGTTCATCGAAAAACTCAGGCTTAGATTTTTATCGATCAGGGTATTGAATGTTGGAAGCAACAACTCGGCTATGACAAGTGCTGTAAACAATGAGATGAAACTGGTTATAAGCGATTCTCCCAGAAATTGCCGGATGAGTGAGCCACGGGAAGCGCCTGTGATTTTTCGCAAACCAACCTCACGCGCACGGTTGGCAAATTTGGCCGTTGACAAATTCATAAAATTTATACAGGCCAGGAGAAGAATGAAAATGGCTATTGCTGAAAAAACGTAAATATAAAGCATCCTTCCGGTCGTTTTTTTATTGCCGAAAAACGATGTGCTCCCATAGAGATGAATTTTTCTTACCGGCTGTAAGTAATGGGTAATTTTCACTTCCAGGTTCTCAAGTACCTGAGGTGGGATAAATGAATAGGTAGCTTCCTCCAGTTTTCTGCAAAGGGAATCGGTATCTGTATTTTCGTTCAATTCAACATAGGTAACGAATGAATTTCCATATCCCTTTAAACTGGTGAGTTTGTTCATTTTCAGATAGGATTCCGCAGGTATAATCATGCCGGGTTGGAAATGTGAGTTTTCAGGGTAATCCCTGAAGATGCCCGTTACCTTGAAAAGGTGCTCGTCATTCATGGTCAGGGTTTTCCCGATGGGGTCATCCCCGCCAAAATATTTTGCAGCCTTCTTTCGTGACATAATTACGGAAAAAGGGTCATCGAAAACGCTTTCAGGATTTCCGGCGATGATGTCAATGTTGAAGAAATCCAGGATGCCGGGGTTGGAAAATATCACATCCAGCTGATCTTCCAAAAAAAGTTTATCCCTATAAGATACATAAGGTGTTTCCCTGATTACACATACAGCATTGATTGCATCCGGTACCTCCTGCAATATTCTGTTCACAAGTTCGCCGTTGGTCCGGTCACCGGTCATACGGTCGGCTGGCAGGTCAAATATGGTGTGGATACGGTATTTATTATCCACATTTTTTATAAAATTATCGTACGAGAGCTCATGAAAAACGTACAAAAGAATCAAAATGCTTACGGCCATCCCAATCGAAAGGCCGGCTACATTTATGATACTGAAGCCTTTGTTTCTGTAAAAGTGTCGTAGAAATAATTTAAGAAAATATGCCATTTGAGTAAAGATTTTCATTCACAGTAAGCCAATAGATGTGCCACAAACTTAATCAATACATTTTCAGTAATATGTGTTTTTTTGGATTTACCTGAGTGTATTAAAATTATACACCCTGGTATTATTTTTATACATTTGATCTGAAATTTTAATGTTAACTGATGAATAAAATCATAGCCAGTATCCTGATAGTTGATGATAATGAGGAGGTGCTGATTGCCTTAAAAATGTACCTGTCGAAATATTTCCTCACCGTTCATACCGAGAAAAACCAAAATCTGATTACTGCTCGCCTCCTGCTGAATGATTATGATGTGATTATCCTGGATATGAATTTTTCGGCCGGGGTAAATACAGGTAATGAAGGTATTTTCTGGATGAAAAAGATTCACTCTTACAGTCCGGGAGCTATGATAATTATGCTTACGGCCTACGGCGATGTTGAACTGGCTGTAAAGGCTATGAAGGAGGGCGGTGCAGACTTTATTCAAAAACCATGGGACAATGAGAAATTGCTTGCCACAGTCCGCAATGTTGTAAGCCTTGGTAATTCAAAAAAGAAAATTGACCGACTTAAAGCCAAGCAACAACACCTCTCTGAAAATATAAGCAGTCAATATGATTTTTTTATGGGACCTTCTCCGGCCATGAAAAAGGTGATGAATACGGTGGATAAAATCGCCGGTACCGACGCCAATATTCTGATCCTGGGCGAAAATGGCACCGGAAAAGAGTTGATAGCAAGGGAAATTCACCGGCGTTCCGCAAGAAGTAAGGAGGTGTTTGTAAATGTTGATCTGGGAGCTATTACCGATTCACTCTTTGAAAGTGAACTTTTTGGGCACGAGAAAGGTGCTTTTACTGATGCAAAAGAGAGCAGGGCAGGACGCTTTGAAATTGCATCCGGAGGTACCCTTTTTCTTGATGAGATCGGAAATCTGAAACTGCCCATGCAATCGAAATTGCTTGCTGCACTTCAGAACAGGGAAGTTTACAGGTTGGGTTCAGTAAAGCCCACCCCGGTGGATATCAGGCTGGTGTCGGCCACCAACATGCAGCTGCGCGAAATGGTAAAACAGCATCTTTTTCGTGAGGACCTTCTCTACCGGATCAATACCATCATGATTGAGGTGCCACCCCTGCGAAACAGAATGGAGGATATTCCGCAAATGCTGGATTATTTTCTTGAAAAATACACTAAAAAATACCAGCTTCCCCCATTCAAAATCCGGCAGGATGCCATTTCAAAGCTTAAGAAATATGATTGGCCGGGCAACATCCGTGAGTTTGAACACATGGTGGAGAAGGCAGTGATCCTTTCGGATACTGATCAGCTGACACAAAATGACTTTTCATTTCAACAGGATGAAGAAAATGATTTGGTATTGCAGGGCGACTATAACCTGGATGATAATGAAAAGGTGCTTATTCGCAGGGCTTTGCAGGATTTTAATTTTAACCTTAGCGAAACAGCCACACAACTTGGTATTACCAGGGCGACGCTTTACAGGAAAATCAAAAAGTATGAAATTTAATAAATTCATCCTGTATATTATTTTACAGGTGTTGGGAATTGTTGCGATGGCTGTATTGTTTAGCTGGTCAATAATCAATCCCAATCTGAACTTTACAGTGATTTACGTGGGGGTGATCATTGCCGGGCAGACCTGGTTGCTTATTTCTACTTTCAGGAAAAACAACAGAAAGATCATGGAATTTCTCCAATCAGTGAAGTACGGCGATACACCAAAGGTGCCCGAAGGGAAAAATCTTGATCGCGCTCAGAGGGAATTGTATCTGATCCTGGAGGAGATCGCCGGTAAATACGGAGAGGTGAAATCGGACAAAGAAACGGATTACCAGTTTTTCATGAATACTATCCGGCATGTAAACGTGGGTTTAATTGCATTTGGTGAAACCGGTACAGTAAAATTGTTTAATGACGCAGCAAAGTATTTGTTAGGGTTGGATGAAATGCGGAATATTCAAAAAATCAACAAAGTGAAGCCGGGATTTGAGGGGGTTGTTCGCGGACTGAAGCCTGGTAAACCGTTGCTTGTAAAAATAATAACCGGAAATGACCTGAAACATCTTTCTGTGAATGCCTCACTGATACGTACCCGGGGAGATGCTTTAAAGTTAATTTCGCTGCAGGATATCAGGAGCGAATTGCAACAGGAGGAGATTGAAACATGGCAGAAACTGATCAGTATCCTCCGGCACGAGATCATGAACTCAATCGGGCCCATCAATTCGCTGTCGAATACCCTGATGGAAAGTTTTAAAGAATACCGGGAACAGCAGGTTGAAAATGACCAGGATTTTCTTGATAGCGCATCCCTCGGACTGTCAGCAATCGAGAAAAGAAGTTCAGGCCTGATGCGATTTGTTGATAGCTACCGCACCCTTTCGAAGATACCCAAACCTGTTTTTGCCGAAATCAGGGTTGGGGAATTGTTGAATACGATAAAATCGTTGATGTTAGATGACCTCCAGAAGGAAAATATCTGCCTCATAATTCAATGCCCGGATCAAAACCTTGTACTGCATGCCGATGAAAAACTCATCACGCCGGTATTGATTAATGTGGTTAAAAATGCCGCTCAGGCCATGGAATATACTTTGCAAAAAAGAATTGAGCTGGATGCAGAGGGTTTAGAAAATGGGAGCGTATGCATATGTATTAAAGATAACGGGCCAGGCATGCCGGCTGAGATGATCGATAACATATTTATCCCATTCTTTACGACTAAGAAGAATGGATCAGGTATTGGTTTAAGCCTTTCACGACAGATTATGCAACTGCACAATGCCGGTATTTCAGTACAATCACAAACCGGACCGGGAACAGTAGTAAGCTTAAGGTTTTGAAACGGCCCGATCCCGTTTGTTTATCAGGAAAGGATGATTTTTAATCTTTAATCCCGGCAATTTTTTCCAACATGTCGGTGGTGATCGATTTAGGCCTTTCGAGCGGATAAAGAAGCGCCCTGTCCCAGATCAAATTGGCTGCAATGCCTATAGACCTTCCAACGCCAAACAGTACTGTATAAAAATCGTATTCGGTAACGCCATAATGCCATTGGATAACACCGGTTTGGGCATCAAGGTTTGGCCATGGGTTTTTGGCTTTACCCTGTTCTTTCAAAATTGGGGGTACAACCTTGTAGAGCAGGTCCACATATTTAAACAAAGGATCTGCTGACATGTGTTTCAGGCAGAAATCACGCTGTATGGTATAGCGTGGGTCGGTTTTGCGGAGTACGGCATGTCCGTATCCAGGAATAACCTGACCCGAATTAAGTGTATCCCAAACAAATTGTTTCATTTCATCCTCGGTGGGTATTTCATCACCCATCTTATCCTTTACTTCCTGTAACCAGCGCAATACTTCCTGATTGGCAAGTCCATGCAATGGGCCGGCCAATCCGTTGATCATCGCTGAAATGGCCTGGTAAACGTCTGCAAGGGTACTGGCAACCAGGTGCCCTGTATGTGCACTAACATTACCGCTTTCGTGGTCGCTGTGAATGATGAAATGCAACCTGGCTACATCGTCGTAAGGTTTGGGCTTCATCATCATGTGTGCGAAGTCAGCACCAATATCCAGGCTGGGATTCGACTGTATGCGTTTGCCATCGCGGTAAAGCTTTGCATAAATATAAGATGCGATTTCCGGCAATTTAGCAAGCAGGTTCAAGGAATCTTCATACATCGGGTCCCAATAATCGAGTTTATTAATTCCTGCTGCATATTTTTTTGTAAAAAACGATTCACGGTGAAGCGTAAGGATCGCATTTGCAAAAATTGCCATTGGGTGCGTGCAACATGGAAAGGCATCGATTACTTCGTAAACATACCGTGGTACAATCCTCCTTTTCCTGAATTCATCCACTACATCCGAAACTTCATTTTCGGTGGGAACATCACCAGTTAGTAACAGGTAAAACAAACCCTCAACAAACGGCATTTCTGCCCCTTTTGGCTTGGGAAGTTTTTCGAAGACTTCAGGAAGGGTAAATCCTCTGTACCTGATTCCCTCATCGGGATCAAGATAAGAAATGTCGGTTACCAGGCTTTTTAGCCCACGCATACCGCCAATTATTTGACCGATCGTAACCTGGTCAACCACAACATCACTATAATCCCGTAAAAGCCTTTGCGTACGTGGGCGGTGTTGTTGAATTTTATCGTATAATCTTTCTTTTAAACTTGCCATAATGATTTCTTT
>JABMQA010000732.1 GCA_013203545.1 Bacteroidota bacterium | reverse complement strand
TTTCAATCGTTCAAGTTTTGATGTCAGCCTCTGTATTCTCTGGTTTAATCCCATGCTATGATTCGGTTTTTTAATGACTTTGCCCAATATATTTTTTTTACCTCTCCAAAGTTTTTTTGCATTTTTCAGATTTTGTTCACACTGTTTAATCTGCAATTTTAGTGTTTCTTTTCGTGATTTAATAATAGCATCAGCATTGCTTATCGCCGACCTCGCATAACGCATATTAGGTAAGAATTTATCATATAAATCGAGTTCTATCTGCCTTCTCAATTTACCTTCAAGCTTTCGATTTAAAGCATATCTAACACTACTACTATATAATCTAATATTATATTCCAAGTCTATCGGATTATCGACTTTGTACATAAAAGCATTAATCGTTGTTTTCATTATTATCATCCATTATTCATCATCCCATCTATAGCTATGACACTTTTGATTAGGACAGATTCTAACATTCCTTTTTCTTGGCCACCACTCATGACCACACCTCTTACATTTTAATTTCGGTATATCAATTATCATGTTATATACTTATTACTAATAAGTATTTAAAAGTTTCCTTTTTTTATACTTTGTTATAAATTTTCATTCCACCATGTTCCCAACATCAGCAAGAGACAAGTCAACAACAAAAGCCAAACACGCCAAAAAACGTTGTTCATTACCACGGATGATGTTTTCATATTCTCGCAATAATTCAGGATTTCTACGAATAATAACAATCTTTTCACGCATACGAGCCTTTAATCGCTTCTTCACAGCCTCACTAATCATAGTACGCCTAATGCCTAAATGATTTATAATATTATCTATTAATCCCTTGGGTTTCAGTCCTTATTAGGCTCTGTTTCAATATCTCCGCAAGACCTATCACATTTTGACCTTTTCAAGATTTTCTATATAATCATACGCCATCCTCAATGCTTTATCAAGTACATCCCGTCCTCGTTTCAAATCATATTTCACATATCTTAAAATCACTTCATATTGAGTGTCATAATAACAATCCTCACATCGTTTATACCGACAATAAAAATCATACCGTCTGCCACCGCATCGTGGACACATCCCACCTTTCTTGCCCCTACCAATAGGAATCCTCTTGAATCCCTTATGATTCTGAATCTTCTCAATCATATCTTGCCTTTCCACCATTAAAATTCCATCCGTTCTATTCTTGATATGAAATTAGGTATCTTTCGACATTTCAAAAAATCCCGTTTACCATTCACTTCCACAACTATCTCCGTGAATTCCCCAATTCCATAATCTTGCCAGTTGCGATTTATTTTATCTTTTATTGTATAATTATAAACATTATCAATTATCGTCCAGCCCCATCCAGCACCAATCCCACTATAACCATCTTCATTAAATACCCTGATTTTGCCATGTTGCTCAAAAGCAATACCGAAATGAACATCACCAAAAGGTGTCATTCGGTAAACAACATCCCCATCCGCCAATTTTCGACCGTCATCAGAACGATGGATTCTATCATTATTCCTATATTCTATTTCTTCTATTTCATCCATAACCCTATATCGCTTAGGGAGTATATATACTTTTGTGGGAAAACCTGCAAAAAAGAGAGCTATTCACAGTTTTACATGGATGTTATTCATAGAATACGATTGAATACGACCCCTCAGTTCATCCAGTTCACCGACATAGCCTCGCATACTTCCATAATGAACAATTCCATGAGTATCGTAATCCACCACATAAATATTGAAGCCAGCAAATCTCATCCTTTCCTGGTATTCCAATCCCGAAACCCATCTACGTCTGACAGGCGGTGCATAATATCCACCTATTGTGTTTATCATCCTCGGACTCAGTAATCTGAAGCCCGCACCCGAAGCACAAACATGAGCATCTTTGCCCAAACGCTTTATCAATAATTCATTAAAACGCCTTTCACCTTTGAAATTATAGGTTATACATCCCGTATTAGCGTATTTCCTGCCCTTCGTCAATAATTCCTTTAGCCAATTATCACGGACAACCGTGTTGTCCTCGTTTATCATACAAAACCATTGACCCTTTTTCCTTTCCCGTAAGAGCCGGTTATAACCCTTCTGCATACCCAAATTCTCTTTGGAAAAAATAAATTTTACGTCAGGAAATTCTTTTACAATCGCTTTGTCCAAGCCACCATTATCCAAAACAACAGTTCTGAATCGATTGTATCCAGCCTTTTCAATCGTATTTTTCAATGTCCTGCGTAGTTTCCCTGGAGCGTTGTAATGCAAAATGCCAACAATAACATTATCACTTTCAATGACGTCCGCATTTCTCTCCGCACGTCGTTTAGAAACGATGTCAACATTGTCACCCCCTGGAATACCCATATACTGTCTTCCAACACCACCCCTTTTCTCCATTAACCTGATTCCGTCCAAAACTGACATACACTTTTTACTCCTAAAAGGTATGGCGAAAACCCGCCACCCCTTAATTTAAAAAAAGTATTTTTGCCACACTTTTTTCCAAAAAGTGTTAGGTATTAGCCACCCCATCTAATTCTCTTTCGTCCAATCGCCTTATCAACATATTGAGGAACTGGCGGCTGTCTGGCTCCAGCCCTCTTTTTATGGGCAAGTGTACCAGTATCCGCCACTGGAGCAAGCTTTCGTCTTGCAATCTCTTTCCTCGATGGCGGTAATTTTTTCATAACTGGTTCCCTCGCCTTCTGAGCCTTCTCAGCCATTATCGTCTTCAAATCAACAACTTCAGGCTCAGGTTCAGCTTCGATAACTTCCTCAACTTCCTCTTCTTCTTCCTCATCAACTTCCTCTTCTTCCTCATCAACTTCCTGAGCATCCAAAACCGCATCAATGAAGTCAATCTTCCGTTCCGTCCATTTATGGTCAGGAATCGCCATCTCTTTCACAAGTGCCCACAGTTCCTTTTTGCTCATCAGTAAAAGTTCATCTTCTGTCATTTGATACCTCATATTTTTATATTTAAGTTAAATCTATATGATACACATTTAGTATTTAAAAATTGTTATTTTCGCAAGCATATAAAAAACTATTTATTACACATACACAATTCCATAAAACATGGTTGTCCTAATCGCAATACCCTTCATCGACCAGCCCCATATGACAATTGAATGCATTCATTCAATCACCAACACAGTACATAAAAATGACTACTATCTCCTAATGATTGATAATGGAAGCCAAATCCCAAGTAAACGCTCAGTTCAGAATCACCTAAGCACATGCACTTGCTTTTTCTATATGAAGTTCAACAATCAAAATATAGGCGTACCTAAATCTTGGAATCAGATGATAGATGTATTTATTCAAAACGACATAGAACGCTTCGACTTCGAATACCTCTGTATCCTGAACAATGATGTCATCTGCCAAACGCCTTTTTCTCCAAAAAGGCGTAGCGAAAAACCACCCCAAAACCATAATTGGCTTACAGAACTCATATCAGCACTAAAGGAAACAAATTCCGATATAGCCTTCTCATCGTCAAAAGGCAATTGTTCCGCCATTCAAAATTATGACCCCGAAAAAGAGAGGTTTTATATAACTAAAAACGAAGAATTAACAGGGTATTGTTTCTTAATGAGCAAAAAAACAATCGAAAAATACGGCAAATTCAACGAGTCATACGGACTCGGACTGTTTGAAGAAACCGAATATGTCAACAATATTAGAAAAAATGGCGGCCAAGCCGTTGTCGCCAATCACTCATATGTCCAGCACCTCGGTAGCAAAACC
>JABMQA010000731.1 GCA_013203545.1 Bacteroidota bacterium | reverse complement strand
TTTGTTGATTTCACCCAGAATCCTGATTCCCAATCCGGGGCCCGGAAAAGGATGACGGTTTAGTATTTCGGGTTTCAATCCCAGGGTTGTCCCTACCCTTCTCACCTCATCTTTAAACAAACTATTCAAGGGTTCAACTACTTTAAGGTTCATCTTTTCAGGCAAAGCGCCAACATTGTGATGGGACTTAATAGTTGCTGATGGTCCGTTTACCGATATCGATTCGATGACGTCAGGATAAATCGTTCCCTGGGCAAGCCACGCTACATTGTTGATCTTTTTAGCTTCATCATCAAAAACCTCGATAAATGAATGGCCTATTGCCCTCCGCTTTTCCTCCGGATCTACTTTTCCTTTCAGGGCACGATAGAATTTTTCGGATGCAGATACCCCCCTCACATTCAAGCCCATGTCCTGGTATGCCGACAAAACCGTTTCAAATTCATTTTTTCGTAACAATCCGTTATCAACGAATATGCAATACAATTGCTTACCAATGGCTTTGTGAAGCAGCATGGCCGCAACAGATGAATCAACCCCGCCCGATAATCCCAGCACCACATTTGAATTACCGATTTTATCACGGAGCCATTTCACTGTGGTTTCGACAAACGATGCCGGTGTCCAGGTTTGAGCGCAGCTACAAATATCAACAACAAAATTTTTTAGCAGTGTTTTACCTTCGGTACTGTGATAAACCTCCGGGTGAAACTGTATGCCATACACCGGTTTTTGAATTACCTGGAAACCTGCAATATCAACATCTGATGTACTGGCAATAATCCGGTAGTTATCAGGCAACTTAAGAATGGTATCACCATGCGACATCCACACCTGGCAACCTACTGACATATTTTGCAGCAGCGTGTTTAATTGATCCATTTTTACCAGGTTGGCCCGGCCATACTCCCTGATCTTAGAGGGTGCAACATCACCACCATTTGATTTGGCCAGGTATTGAGCCCCGTAGCATACACCAAGAAGTGGTATTGATCTGTCAAAAATCTTATCAAGGTCGGGTCGGGGTGCTTCATTATCCAAAACACTAAACGGACTTCCCGACAATATCACACCCTTTACACCTTCAAGTGCAGGAATTTTATTGTAAGGATAAATCTCGCAGTAAACATTGAGTTCCCTTACCCTTCGGGCAATAAGCTGTGTGTATTGCGAGCCAAAATCAAGGATTAATATCGTATCTTGCATGGCGCAAATATAGTGATAAGGCGTTTTGAAAAATGTTAATGTGGAAAGTTTTATACATGAATGTTGATAAATCAGTTCACTTCATCGCAAAAAAAATAATCCTGGCCAGAAGCAAAAAAGTCCATCTGTTTAAAAAAGTGAAAATTAATTATTGATTTGACTTTTTATAGAATGTCAAAATTTTCACAGAAGTTCGTAATACAATCCCAACAATGGGATTTATTCTAATCCCGGAAATATTGCTTAACTTTGTATGCACGAATAAAACCCACAGGATCATGAAAAAGGCAATCCTTGTTCTGTTGTTTCTTTTTTCAATTAATGTCACACAATCTTTTTCTCAATCTTTAGTAGTATCAATTGATTCTATCGGAGTTGATGAAAATTCGGAAATCCTTGTTCCGCTTTCGGTTGAGGGTTTCATGGATGTGGGCGCTATCACCCTTTTCATCGAATATGATACACTTGTACTTGATTTTCTGACCATCGAAAATATTACTCCTGAGCTCACAGGGGCATTGTTTAACAATCTTGAATCCCCTGAGCCGACCATCGGAATTTGCTGGCACAACATCGAAGGTTTAAATATTGAATCCGGTAAATTGCTGGATTTGAAGTTTTTCTATAGCAACGGAAGCAGCGAACTTACCCTAAACCAAAATTGTGAGATAGCCTCATCAGGATTGGAATTATTTACAACTGAATATATCCATGGTTCTGTAACCCGGATTTTAAAAACCCAGGAACTAATATTCACATCGGGTTGGAACAGCCTTTCGAGCTTTTTGGATCCAATGAATTCGGATATGGATGATTTTTTTACACCAATCATCGAATCACTTATTATTGCCAGCGACGGACAACAGATTTATTATCCACTGGAAGGCATTAACACCATCGGTGATTTTGATCCTTATAAAGGCTACTTCATCAAACTGTCAAATGATGATACTTTAAGTATCGATGGTTATTCCCTGCAAAACAAAAACCTTCTGATTACTGAAGGCTGGAACTATTTGCCGGTTCTCATTCCCTGCGAAATCCTCATCGAAACCCTATTTGATGGAATGATCGGAAACCTGGAAATCATCAAATCAATAGCCGGCCCCGAAATTTTCTGGCCTGAAATGGGCATTTCCTCCCTATTGATGCTTGAGCCCGGAAAATCATATTTAATTAAATCAACCACTTCATTCGAATTGACATTTCCGGGATGTGAATAGTCAGAAATTGAAACC
>JABMQA010000730.1 GCA_013203545.1 Bacteroidota bacterium | reverse complement strand
TTGTTTGCTTCGATAAAATATCCACATCAATTTCGTTAATGAATTTTATGACAAGAAATTTTACATTTTATAACACTGTGTATAGCGCATTAAAATGAAGAACACTACATTAATATTATTACTGTTCATTTGTCTTGGAGCAATAAAAGCTCAGGAGGTTGATACATTTTATTTGCATGTTCCAATAACTAAAAATGACACGATAATTTATAAGCGAATTATTCAATTTAATAATAACGATAGTTTATATCATGTTCGGGATTACTATCCAAATGGTCAGATTCAAATGGAAGGAACCTATAGTTCATTTGATAAGAGTATCAAAGAAGCAAGCCTCTGGTGCAATTATAAGACAAATACCAAAGAAGGAGAATTCAAAGGGTGGTACAAAAACGGCCAAATCGAGAGAAAAGCAAATTATTTAGATGGATTAAGACATGGACTTCATGAATATTGGTATTCGAATGAAGAAAGAGAGTCAATTCAAAATTATAGAAACGGGCAAGAACACGGAAAATCTACAAGGTGGAATACTGATGGTTCATTACAAAATGAATTGATTTTCGAAAAAGGATTAAATCAAAAGCCAAAAGATACAAATTACCATTACATATCTTATACGCCCAAAGAATATTATGACGACACATTAAAGAAATGGCCATTGATAATTTATCTGCACGGAGGTTCAAGCAGGGGCACAGATACAATTAAGCTTTATTGTTGTGGTATCCCTGACCAAATGTGGAGAAAGAGAGAATTCCCATTTATTATTGTTGCACCACAATGTCCAATTAACCAAAGATGGTCTACTGACAATTGGTTTGAGAATTTTTATGAAGAAGTAACAACAAAATATAGAGTAGATACAAATAAGGTTTATCTGACAGGAGTAAGTTTAGGGGGTTCAGGAACATGGTATCTGGCGATAAAATTTCCTGATAAATTTGCAGCTATTGCTCCTATGAGTGGATTTACACGCCATATTGATTACATTATGAAAAATACTGATAAATTAATTGATATTCCAATTTGGGCTTTTCATGGAAAAACAGATAAAGTAGTAGAATTTGAAGATACTGAATGGATGATTAATAGATTGGAAGGGAAAAATAAAGATTTAAAATTCACAGCAGACCCTGATGCAGGTCATGGAATGTATTGGTCGGTATATCCTGAACAGGAACTATATGATTGGTTTTTAAAATATGATAAACGGATGCGAAATAAGAATTAACGGGCTATAACACGAGTAATAAAAATTTGCCGAGATAGCTGGTTATTCAAGGGTTGTAGCCCGCTTCAACTTTCTTGTAACTTGACAGGAAATTGCCACACAGTAGGCTACTATTCTTATACTTGACGTTAATAAAAAAAAACGGCCCCACCCGAGGCCGTTTTTTTCATCATAGCATTTACTCCCTATCCTTCCCCTCTCACCAAATCTCCCTCACCATCAACCCCCTCAAACCACCTCACATCCCACCCCACCCTCACATCCTCATCCTAATCCACCAAAAATCATTCGCTTGCCGATGCGCTTCCAGAGCACACCGGGATAGATTCCATAGCTAGTAACACGGTAACCTCAAACTCTCCAACAGCTCATCAGAAATACGCAAGCGTTTCCTGATCACTTCATCCTGCAGCAAATCAGTAAGGTATTCGCCATGCTGGTCCAGCACTTCACGAATAAAAAGTAATTCCAGTTCATTGTATTTCCCATCCATGGGGCAATGTTAGGATAGGATCATCGGAATGGAAAGGACGTTTTTTTGTGATTGTATTAATTTTTGTACTTTTGAAAAAAATGATATCTGTCGTCATACTTGTTTCATATGGTACTGTTAACGGACAGGTGGATGTTTAATAAACTAGTTACCAGCAATAAAACCAACAAAATGAATATACGAGATAGATTAACTCACTTAACACCTGAAGAAATTCAATCTCATAATGCAATTCAAGTTGAGAATCATAAAAAAGACTATGAGGAATTCCTTGATGCATTCAATAAGGATTGCTGTTCATTATGTGGAATGAAACTTAATTATTTCAATGAATCAGAACGATGTTTACATTGGTTTTTGCTTCCAGAAGGAATACGTAAAAAGCATTTTGTGAGTTATCTCCATGAACCTATTGGTTTTTTTAATCTTGACTTTTACTTAAGATGGGTAGCATCAATTAAAGAGCCATTAAAGAATATTAATGATTTAACAAATAATATTTCAAAATCAAAAATAGTTGAGAGAACAATTAAATTTAAGAATTTAGAATGGTCATTAAATTATGGGGATACGGATCTTAAAGGTCATCAATCAAAGAATGCTACCTTTCCTCATTTCCACTTGCAAATTATCAATGATAATAAGCTTTTTATACGCTTTAATGATTGTCACATTCCATTCTCACAACATGATTTAGATGTTTTACACCTACTTGAAGAAGCTCCTGATTTATTTGAAGTAAGACATATTTATGGAGAAGGGATGTCATATATTGAGAATCCCGAAAATAAAGAATTGCTTGACGAAACAATGAAACTTGCCGACAATACCGATACAGCCGCTTTAAATACGAGATCAATTATCCAGTTACCTGAGGGACAATCAATGTCTGGTGATATGATTGATAAATTACTAAAGGAAAGTCGCGAGACCAAAACTCCATTAAGACATTTAGTAAAAAAAAATATCCTGATACTAAAACTAACATAGAGATAGAACCTGGACCTGGTATTCCTGAAATGAAAAAAAGAAAAAAGAGATAATTACTGCTGGTAACATTATAGGATTTAATGACCAGTTGGCCCCAAAAAAAAAGCGGACAGGTAAAGAATAACCCACTCGCTTTTGCTACCTCACTGAAGATTGAAATGGAACAGCCAATTGGTTATTAAATCAACGCCTGTCCGACAATCGGCGGATTGGGCTAAGCCATTGGAAAACCAAATGTTATACTGTGGAGATTGAACGTTTTCAGTATCTTCCCGGAGCAT
>JABMQA010000729.1 GCA_013203545.1 Bacteroidota bacterium | reverse complement strand
GAGGTATTATGCTTTCATCGATGGGCTCGCAGGGAAATGATTCAGCCGACCTTTATAATAAGGTCTTTTTACAGCCCATGCAGGTATACCAGATTGGTGAAAGCAAAATTGTTTTGCGCCAGTTCGAAATGAGCGCTACCATGCGGGCGGTGCCTTCAAACCAATCCGGATCCGACGGATTAGCGGATGCGCTGGTTGTGCAAATTTCATCGGATGATGATGAAAAAGAGGTCATTATCTGGGGTAAAAAAGGCATCATTGGTGATTTTAAGGAGATTGATTTTGATGGTGAAAAAATCAGCCTGTCATATGGATCGGCACCCATTTTTTTGCCTTTTAAGATTTATTTAAACAAATTTATTCTTGAAAGATACCCGGGTTCCAACAGCCCGTCATCCTATGCCAGTGAGGTTACCCTGATCGATGAAACCCGGAACAAGGAATTTGGGTTCAGGATTTTTATGAATCATATCCTGGATTATCGCGGTTACCGGTTTTATCAGACTTATTTCGATACCGATGAACTCGGGACAGTGCTTTCTGTAAATCACGATGCTGCCGGTACCTTTGTGAGCTATTTTGGATACGCTTTAATGTCGCTGGGTATGATCCTGGCGCTGGTAACACGGAGATCCAGGTTCAGGCATGTTTTGAAGAGTATCGGAGAGATCAGAAAGAAACGCACATCTGCACTTGCGATTTTGGTTTTTGCCACACTGTTATGGCCTTCATTCGTAATGAGCAGGCCGGAGCTTGTGAGTGTTGATGGCATCAGGGTAAATGTTGTGGATAAGGCCCATGCCGAAAAGTTTGGAAGGCTGATGGTGTTGAGTACCAACGGAAGATTGGAACCGATGAATACGCTCACCGACAAGTTACTTAGAAAATTTACCGGTAAAAACAGATTTCATGGGTTGAACGCTGACCAGGTTTTTCTGGGTATTATTGCTGAACCCGGAATCTGGCAAAAAGTCCCGCTTCTAAAAATCAAAAATAGTGAGCTCTGCAACAGATTAAATATTTCAGGAAATTATGCTTCCTTTTCTGATTTCTTTGATTTTGATCATCAAAACAGCTATATGCTTGGCAAACTTGTTGAGGATGCTTATAAAAAGAGTTCAGCCGGGCAAAGCAAATTCGACAAAGCTGTCATCAAAGCCGATGAAAAGATCAATATTTTTTATCTACTCTACTCGGGGAGCTTTTTAAAGGTATTCCCTAAAATTGATGAAACCGGATCAAAGTGGTATCACCCAAATGAAACAATAACAGGGTTGCCGGGGGATGACAGCCTGTTCATCAGGAATGCTTTTGCCTTGTATTACGAAAGGCTTCAGGAAGCATTTCAAACGGGTAATTATACTGAGGCCGATGAAATCATTGATGCTGTTTCTAAATTCCAGAAGAATTTTGCCGGCGGTATCATCATGTCAGAGACAAAGCAAAACATCGAAATATTGTACAACAAAGCTGATATATTTGAGCGGTTGTTCAAATTTTACGGTTTGTTTGGACTGTTCTTTTTAGTGGTGTTGTTCGTCAACCTGGTGGCCCCGAAATTAAAAATCGGGATACTTAAAAATGTCATTATCGTGATCCTGCTGATATCATTTATCTTGCAAACGCTGGGTCTTGCGGCAAGATGGTATATCTCGGGACATGCGCCAATGAGCAATGGGTTTGAGTCGATGATATTTATTTCGTGGGCTACGATGCTGGCCGGATTTTTACTGGTAAGAAAATCGAATATTGCCCTGGCAGCAACCACTGTGCTTGCATCACTCACCCTTTTTGTAGCACATCTCAACTGGATGAACCCCGAGGTAACCAACCTGGTTCCGGTTTTAAAATCGATCTGGCTCACCATACACGTGGCTATTATCACTTCAAGTTATGGTTTCCTGGGCCTTGGCGCCGTCCTGGGATTGTTCAACCTGTTGCTGATGATATTTCAAAACCAGAAAAATAAGAAAAGATTTGACCTGACCATTCGCGAAATTTCCTTTACCAGTGAAGCTACCCTGACCATCGGTTTATACCTCATTACCATCGGGACATTTCTTGGTGCCGTGTGGGCCAACGAATCGTGGGGCAGATACTGGGGATGGGATCCGAAAGAGACCTGGGCGCTGGTTACTGTGCTGGTGTATGCGGTGGTCATTCATCTTCACTTTATCCCCGGCGCCATGGGGAGGTATTTGTTCAATGCCCTTTCGGTGTTGGGGTTCAGCTCGGTATTGATGACCTATTTCGGCGTAAACTATTATCTCTCAGGATTACATTCCTATGCCGGCGGCGACCCGGTACCTATCCCAACGTTTGTCTATTATTCCATCGCAGCACTTATGGT
>JABMQA010000728.1 GCA_013203545.1 Bacteroidota bacterium | reverse complement strand
GTTGTAAACGATCTGACTATAATGCGTAACCTTTCACAGGTATATTGGCCCGAAGAGACCATAAATACTATTGGCAACTGGGACAACAGTTCCGGTTATGCAATGAAATTTTACAACGATGCGTCATTTGATGTTTGCGGAAGTTCTCTTGCGAGCAAAACATTTGATGTAGCTGAGGGTTGGTCCTACCTGCCGGTTCCATCAGAGTGTGATGTGGATGCAATTGCCTTATTTGAGGCCAATCAGGACGATATTATATTTGCTCAGGATCTCATCGGAACACGTGTTTACTGGCCGGAAATGGGAATTTATTCCCTCGACATCCTGAATCCCGGGAAAGCATGTAAAATCAAAACAAATAACGCGTTCGCCATTACTTTCCCTGATTGTGAAAAAACCCGGCAGTCCTCTTTCGTTTCAAGAAACAACAGCATAAATACACCCTGGGGTGAAGTAAACCTGGCCCCTGCATCGGAGAATGTGATAATTTTTGCCGATGCGCTTACAAACCTGTCAGCAGGTGATATCATAGGCGTATTCAACCAGAATGATAAAGTATGTGGCATGATGGAAGTTTCAAATGCCTTCCAAAATCAATCGCTGATCCTTTTTGGTGATGATCCCACTACAATTGAAGCTGATGGTTTGGCTGAAGGTGAAATGGTTAGTTACAAACTATACCGTACAAGTACAGGTGAAGAATTTGAACTGAATGTTGAATACAGCGTATCGATGGAAAATTCATCCGGCCTTTACTATTCCGATAGCTTTGCAGGTATTACAAATATGTCCACAAGCATCACTTCAATTAATGAGATGAATGAAAATGATGTGCGTTTATATCCAAACCCTGCAAGGGATGTTGTAACGATCGACTTTGCAACCGGAGCAGCGTATTCTGCAAACGTTTCAATTTTCAATATACAGGGCCGAATCGTAATGGAGAAAGTTATTGCAAATGGCCAATCGGCAATGAATGTCAGTGGCCTGAAGCAGGGAGTTTACTTCGTCAACATCAAAACATCCGGTATGAATAAAACTGTTAAGTTAGTTATTGAATAACGCTTAGCCAGGTTTTAATTAGCAAAAGCCCTGCGATTTTTCGTCAGGGCATTTATTTAGTTTATAGATTATAATTATATATGAGTATTACCATGTTTAAACCAAGACTAATGTACGTTTGGGGCCTTGTCCCCATTGAGGGGGTCAGGGGGTGGATTTTCTTTTCAATATGGAAAGCAACAGTCATTTAATTTTATTTCCTGATCATCATTTTTCTGGTTTCCACTATTTCAGAACCAACCTGCAGGGTGTAAAAATAAACGCCCTGGGGCAGATTGTCGGGTTTGAAGATAATGGTATGTTGACCCGCAGTTTGGAACATATTCAACAACTCCTCTATTTCCCTGCCAAAAACATCCAACACTTTGATACAAACATTACCCGGGTGTGACAGGGAATAAGATATTTTAGTCCGGTCTTTACAGGGATTGGGAAAGTTTTGCTCAAGAACAGCATCGGCAACATGACCTTCATTACTTTCAATCCCAACCAAAAATTGTTCTAATGGTTTCCTATAAATTCCGCCATTGCCTTTACCTGATTTTTCGATGGTGGTAAAGCCAAGGTATAACTGCGAAAGGGTGGCCTGGGCAGCAGTTACTTCCCCTTCCATACCACTAAAATCCATTTGTGTCCATGTTTCCATATCTTCAGAATAATAGCCGTTTTCACCAAAAGCAAAAAGCATAAAATTTGTAGGTGAAATATCAGTAATAAGGTAGAATACAATGTTGAGTTTTTCATCAGGTATAATTGGCAGCCAATTTTCTTCGAGGTTAAGCGAATAATATAATCCGCCATGGGTAGCAATAATAATTAATTCGCCTAAATAGCTAATCTTTTGCACCTTAAGTGCGTCTCCGCTAAGACCGCTGTTTACTTCTGTCCATTGTGTTTCGCCCGGCAGTACCCAATACATTCCACCATCAGTGGCAATCATCCCAAATCCACTATATCCTGCCACCCCATCATTAACTACATATCCATCACCAGATATGCCTACATTAGCTTCTGACCAATCGTAAGTAAAAGGGGTGGTGTATTCGGCTGCAAATACGCCACTACCATTTGTGCCAACAAAAAAATCTCCGAGCATGGCTTCATTGCCACTCCAAAAGAAGTTAACATCGGTGTTTGTCAGTCCTGTTCCGTTACAGTTTATATAGATCTCGGTGTTGGGAGTAAGGTATGGCCCTGCTACCGTAGATACGATAAGGTTTACATAGGATGTTTCTCCCGAACGAATATCATTTACATACAGGTTCCCGAGGTCTCCGTTAATGTCACTCCAGTTTTCGCCGTCATCATAAGTCATAAAAAGTCCGCCCCCATAGGTGCTCAAAACCATGGTGTCTCCAAAAGGAAACATTGAGGTGGGTGGGAAATCGGGCAGGCCACTGTTTACAGGTACCCATTGGGCAAATGCTGAGTTGGAAATAATTGCTACTATTAGTATCGCCAGCAGCTGTTTAATCAATGTGTGATTTTTCATCGTTCTATTTTATTTAGGTTTTAAAACTGTTTTCTGTTTTTTGCGTACAAATGTAGCAATTACTGATGACACCATCAATGGGGTATTAAATTCATATTTATAGGGTTTTTACCTCAAAAAATTGTTCAACAATTCCTTGGGGATTCGATACAATCCCATCTCGACATGATGTGGTAATATGGCCCTCAGGTTATGATGTTCAAAGCAGCACGCAACTTCAGATTTCGAAAAACCCTTGTCGATCATCTCCCCGGTTTTTAGTAAACCCGTAATGATTTGAGGGAGGAATCCAGCGCTTCGGGATACCCCCCTCTTTCCCTGAATGTGTGCCTGCCCCTAATTCAAAATCAGCTTCTTATACACATATTCCCCATGACTGAAAATCCGTACAATATAAACCCCGGTTTGTCTTCCCGACAGGTTTATTTCAATGCCGTTTCCAATTTTACCGATCGTACTTTGTATTTGCTGTCCGTGCATGTCAAATATTTTCACGTCGCCATCCGGAGACAATCCCCATATCGAGAACAGGCCCGTTGTCGGGTTTGGATAAATGGTGATTTTATTTGGTGTTGTAGAGACG
>JABMQA010000727.1 GCA_013203545.1 Bacteroidota bacterium | reverse complement strand
CCAGGATAACGATTACTGGGTAACCCTGCATGTATTTGTTGAAGGCCAGGGTAGTTGTCAGGTAACAGCAGAAGCTGACTTTACAATTTACATTCCTCACCAACTGGTTGAATTACCTGAAGCTGTTGCCGGTGCACCAATTCCGGAATACTGGATGGGTATTTCATCATACCTCGATCTTGCCGATCCGGTTTATGAAGTTCCAGCGATCTGGCAGAGGAATATGAGTGCATATAACCATCTCACAATGATGATTAATGAAGATGGGGAATACTTTTGGACAGTTCCGGATCCTGATGTCAACCAGATTGGAATATGGGGAGACAACGCAGACCTGATGGGATACAAAGCCAAAATGAACAACATGTTGAGCCCCATCTGTCTGCCAATCTTCGGACCGTATGCTGGTTTACCTCAACAGTTCACCATCAATGGCCAGTTTACCTTCTTACCTGTTCTTTCGAATGATACAGTAAACATCAACGACCTGCTTGGTTCGAATGTAAATGATGTGCTGGCAATTTACGAATGGAGAAGTGGTAAAGCCTGGTCGAGTGAGGCAACAAATCCTGACTTCACTGCGGTAACTCCAGGTAAATCGTACTTGTTGATCAATAAGTCTCCGGCTGTAAACTTTGATGTTACCTTCCCGGAAACTGATCTTAACCTGCCAATTTACTACAACTTAGCTATCGAAACTGATTTCGTCACATCGTCACCATGGAATGAAGTTGTGAACACATCATATCCGCACCTGATCTATCTGAACAAAGCCGTTACCGATCAACTCCAGGTTGGAGATGTTATTGGTGCTTTCAATGCAGATGGCCTATGTGTGGGATTTGTTGAATTTGAAAAGAAAAATCAGGATCTTAAGGTTGCAGTTATGGGTAACAATCCATACTCAGAAAAAGCTGAGGGATTGGCAACAGGCGAAGAAATTTATTTCAAGCTGTATCGTCGTTCAACTGATGAACAAATTGATGTATCATTTACTTTCGATCCAAATTATCCAAGCTATGACGGAATGTTTATGGAATATGGATACGCAGTTGCCAATGGAATGAATATGAGTATTACTACTGTAAACGATATCGTTAGTGTATATGACATTGTCGTGTTCCCGAACCCGGCTACGGACCTAATCAATATCTCTTCTGATTACAATTTGAAGAAGGTAACATTGGTTAACTCTTTAGGCCAGCCTGTCTATACGCAAGAAGTAACTGGAAACAACTACCAGATCAATGTTTCGAGTTACGTGATAGGTATGTACTTTATACGAATCGAAACTGCAAATGGTAATGTGATTACCAAAAAAATTATGATTAAGTAATCATAAATTGACTTTAAAGAAGAGGCTGTCTCAAATCTGAGGCGGTCTCTTTTTTTTTGCTTAGGCGTTTAATTTTATCCCTACGGCCAACAACATCTTGTCCAAAACTATAATCCACTTGTTCTTTGCCGAAAAATTATTAGGATGGACAAATCAATTCTTAGAGAAAAGATGTTTTCACTGGCATCCGAATATCATTCCAGTGGAAAAACCCAAGCCGCTTTTGCTGAAGATCATGAAATCAACATGCATACAGTACAAACAGCATTTGCAACAGTTTGGCAACTGATCAACCTTGCAGTCTGATGTTTTCGATAACATCTGCGTGGTATTTTCTCTACCGCGAACCCACCGACATGCGATAGAGTTTCGACGGACTATGCGGATTGATCAGTAGCCGCCTTAAGCTTGATGCTATGAGTGAGGATATTTTTATCTTTATCAACAAACTCTGTAATCGTATCAAACGGATTCATTTGGAAAGTGGAGGCTTCGTACTTTTTTACAAGCGCCTGAAGCGAGGAACTTTTGAGCTTCCCGAGACAGCCTCACCAGGCTTAGGACAATCAATTGTGTATGGTGCCACACCTAAAGGTTATGATTGGGTATATTTTGCGCCTGTCGAGGGGCTTGTGCTTTTCGACTACCTAAAATCCCGTGGGCGCGAACTGCCCAATATAATACTGAAAGATTTTTCCGGTTACTATTACATCGCCATATTTTTGCCGGACAAACAAGGAGTTGGTATAGGGATGGTAGGGGCATGGATGGAGGAAAGAGTAGGTAGTAGGTAGTAGGAAGTAAGAAGAAATGAGAGGTGAAAAATGAAAGATGAGAGATGAGAGATGAGAGATGAGAGGTGGTGGGAGGGACTAAGGGAAGTTAATACTTAGTTACAGGGAGATTAATAGGTAGAAGATTAATTGTAGATCAGTAGTAAATATATAATTGTAATACACTCGAAATCATTATATTCACAATATCTTATGGGTCTGAATTATCCGTTTGTAACCGTTTACAAACGCATAATCCCATTTAGAAACGAATACAAATATTTATT
>JABMQA010000726.1 GCA_013203545.1 Bacteroidota bacterium | reverse complement strand
GAACAAGGGCTGTTGGTGACCAACCATCATTGCGGATACCGGCAAATACAAAAACACAGTACCATCGAACATGATTACCTCACCGATGGATTTTGGGCAATGGGCCGGAAAGATGAGCTGTCGAATCCGGGATTAACAGTCACAAGGCTGGTAAGGATGGAAGATGTAACAGCACAGATGTTAGATGGGGTTCAGGAGGATATGATGGAAAAGGAAAGGGATTCGATAATCAAGCAAAATGCAGAAAAACTTGAAAAGGCTGCTGTTGAAAATACCGGGTATGACGCCAGAATAAGACCATTTTATTATGGAAATGAATATTACCTGTTTATTACCGAAAAATTTAAGGACATACGCCTGGTAGGCGCCCCGCCATCCAATATTGGTAAATTTGGTGGGGATACCGATAACTGGATGTGGCCCAGGCATACCGGTGATTTTTCGATGTTCAGGATTTATGTAAATAAGGACAACCAGCCTGCTGAATACAGCGAAGACAATGTGCCCTATCATCCGCTATATACCCTTCCAATTTCAGTGAAAGGTGTTCAGGAGGATGATTTTACCTTTATTTTCGGCTTCCCGGGAAGAACCCAGGAGTACCTTCCGTCTGATGCCATCGAGATGATCACACAGGTCCAGAATCCGGCCAGTATTGAACTGCGTCGTCAGAAACTGGACATCTATGAAAGTTTTATGAACCAGGATCCCGGGGTAAGAATTCAATATTCCGCTAAACATGCCGGCCTGTCCAATGGATGGAAAAAATGGATTGGTGAAAACAAAGGCATTTTGAAACTGGACGGTATTCAAAGAAAAAAGGAGTATGAACAGCGATTTATGGAGTGGGCCAACTCATCGCCACAGCAAAAACTAAAGTATGGTGATCTGCTTCCTGCCTTTGATGAAAGCTATGCCATCTATTCGGATTACCGAAATCAGTATTCGTATTGGATGGAGGCAGCATATCGCCTCGAAATCGTAACGGCAGCCATGAAGGTAAATAAATTGGTGGATATGTCGAAAAATAAGGAGGCCGGCAAGGAAGATATCCAGGCAGCAGTTGAACAGGCGAAGGCATCACTTCAGGATTTCTACACGGATTATTATTTGCCTGTTGATAAAAGGGTCGTCATGACGATGCTCGAAAGCTACAGGACAAATATCCAACCCGGTAAGCTGCCACCTGTTTTTAACTTGATCGACAAAAAATTCGATGGCAGTATTCCTGAATTTGTCGATTACCTTTTCGATAAGTCCATGTTTTCGTCTGAAGGGCGCACCATGCATTTTCTGATAAATACAAGAAGTCGAAATACAAGAAAATTGAAAAAGATCCGGCCTACGCCATGGGGAAGGAGTTCATGGATCATTACTTTAAGGGGTTAAGGTATGATATTGTAAAAACCGGTACAATGCTCGACAGCCTGATGCGGCTATACATGAAAGCACAGATGGAGATGGAACCCGGCAAAAGGTTTTATCCGGATGCCAACTCCACCATAAGGATCTCCTATGGAAAAGTGAAGCCCTACTTTCCACGTGATGCTGTTTCATTCGATTACCAGACAACGCTTACAGGTATCATGGAAAAGGAAGATCCCAATATTTACGACTATGTTGTTGAGGACAAACTGAAGCAACTTTACGCTGACAGGGATTACGGTAACTATGGGATTGATGGCCAGATGCCGGTTTGCTTCATTGCAACCAACCATACTACCGGCGGTAATTCAGGTAGTCCGGCCTTTAATGCCGATGGCGAACTGATTGGTCTTAATTTCGACCGCTGCTGGGAAGGTACTATGAGCGATCTGATGTACGACCCGGACCAGTGCCGCAATATCATGCTTGATATCAGGTACTTTTTATTTCTGGTAGATAAGTTTGCCGGTGCCGGTCACCTGGTGGATGAAATGGTTATTGTGGATTAATCATGAAAACAAAAATAACAGAACTGTTCGGAATAGAATACCCGGTAATCCAGGGGGGGATGATCTGGTGTTCGGGGTGGAAACTTGCTTCGGCGGTATCGAATGCCGGCGGGCTCGGTTTAATTGGGGCCGGATCGATGTACCCCGATGTTTTTGAAGAACACATCCGGAAAATCAAAGCCGCTACCAATAAGCCCTTTGGTGTAAACCTGCCATTGCTTTATCCACAGATGGATGAAATCGTAGAGATTGTTTTACGTGAAAAGATCAGGATCGTTTTTACCTCAGCGGGAAATCCAAAGAAATGGACTTCGGTTTTTAAAGAAAACGGCGTAAAAGTAGTGCATGTGATCGCTAACACTAAATTTGCTCTGAAAGCCATGGAAGCAGGTGTGGATGCCATCGTTGCCGAGGGTTTTGAAGCCGGTGGCCATAATGGCATTGAAGAGACAACCACCATGGCACTGATCCCATTGATTAAAAAAACAGTGAACCTCCCGGTGATTG
>JABMQA010000725.1 GCA_013203545.1 Bacteroidota bacterium | reverse complement strand
ATCGAAAGTATTCTTGCCGATAGTAGCGCATCAAAAGAATTTGACCAGGAAATCAGGAATATGATGCTTTCGAATGTGGATATCGAATGGTCTTTTGCCAATGGCATGTTTACCTTTGGTGTGGACACTCCCAGCGAGTTTATCAGAATGGCAAAACCTTACTCAATGAAAGACCATGCGCATAAAATTCAATGTAAGATATTAGTGGTGGATTCGGAAGGGGATAAAAGTCTGCCGGGCCAGGCCAGGAAATTATTTGAGGCTTTGAAATGTGAGAAAGAATTTATGCTTTTTACCACAGAAGAGGGAGCTGAAGAACACTGCCAGATGGGAGCCGTTATGATATCGGGTGAGCGCATTTTAAATTGGCTTGAAGATAATTTGATGGATTAGCATAGACAGTTCCCAAAAAAAATCTTGTAATATTGCCAGTTTAAAATTTATTATTACTTTTATGCATTAAGTAATTTTAATTGATCTACAAGATATCCGGTTGTTCTTGAATTTAATACTTGAACCTATGAAAAAAATTAGCGTTATTCTTGCATCATTACTGTTGTTCAGTGGTTTTTTGTTTTCGCAAACACAACTCAGTTATCGATTTTCAAATCCACATGTCATTTCCGGCACACCTGATGTGTTTCAGTTTGACGTAGATGTAAAAGCTGATGTAGCAGGTACATTCCAGCGGGATTTACAAATTTATTTGGATTACAACTCTTTTGCGTTTGGTTCCGACATTGTTGCCAATGGTAAAGTATCCGTAAGCACCCTTGCGTTAATGTCCGATCATTACCAGGTTGTAAACCTGACTGATAATACGATTTCTAAAATTGCAGTAATTACTGAAGCAATTGAAGAATTGAACCAGAGCGGTTCGTCGAATTACTTCAACGAGGTGCCATCTACCTACATTGGTACACTTAGATTTCAAGTTGAAATTGCAGATGTAAACGAGGTTACCGGTATCACATTCGATGAGGAATTGATGAATGGTGGACAATACTTGCAGTCAGTTTTATCCACAGACCCCATTGCTTACGTAAGTCCAAATATTTATGAGAATACTTTATCAGACCTTTCATTTATCGGACAGGACATCCAGTTAAGTGAGGGATGGGCAGGAATATCAAGCTATATGTTGCCCTTTGATGCTGAAATTGAAAATATTTTCGATCCCATCGTGAACGAGCTTGTGATTTTACAAAATTTTTCCGGAACATATTTACCATCCATGGGCGTAAACACATTGGTTAATTGGGATAATAGTACCGGATATGTGGTTAAAGTGGATAATGATTGTCAGTTAAAGATTTTGGGCAGTAACTATGAAGGTAATGCTGTATCACTTTCTTCAGGGTGGAACTTATTACCAATTCTTTCGGCATGTGATTTAAATACTGCAGATCTTTTTAATGCTGTTCTTCCCAGTGTAATTATCATCCAGGAGGTGGCAGGAACCGGAATATACTGGCCTTCGATGGGCATTAACTCCCTTACCTTGCTAAATCCCGGGAAAGCCTATTTTGTAAAAATGTCAGCTAGCGAAACGATTGCATTTCCAGTGTGTGATTAGAAAGCCGATACCTGTTTAGGGTTGTCAAATTAAAACGATCTGACCTGTCACAGTTAAATCCCATTTTCTAAACCGTTTCCCCCCTGCGCTCAATTCTCCGAGCTTTGAACTTACCGCAATCTCAAGCTCTTATTCGTCCACCAGGCCACATCTGCTAATCCGGTACCTGTGATTCTTTTCCGAGATTTGGCACCAGCACTTCATTTTTATCTTTGTTGTTGGCCTGGGCATCCCAATTAAAATCCGATTGTAAGTAGCCGGGTGTACCAGCTTCATCCGACCAAACATTTTCAATGTCAGCATCGTCAATGCTTTTGTTTGCATCGGCGTTGCCACCTGCCATTCCCCAAATTCCGTTACCTAAATCCTTATAGCCCGTTGACCCTCCGTACACTTTTGATGCAGCCGTCGAAAAATCATAATTATAAAGGCCTGAAGAGGGTGATAATTTCGATCCGGAAATGATGCTCAAATGATTTCTGTGGTGAATCACCACATACAAATTATTATCGAATGATACAGGAAACCCCAGTGGACTGACCCCGTCAAGATCGACGACGGATCCATCGTTCAATAAAAAGGCAGCTTTACTAAAAATGGCTGTGCTACTTGTTGCCATGGATGGGCCACCGGTGGTACTTCTGAGCTGAATCAGGACCCAGTCGACCACCTGATTATTTGGAATTTCATTCACAGCTTCGTACTCCATATAATTCCACGGATCAGTGTTGTAGGGCTGCGAAAGTGGCAACAAATCCATTGTGTTTAGAGAGGTGGACATATCCGATCCCCTGAAAGTGCCTTCCAGGTAAACCTTCAAATATACATCCAACTGGTACAAAAAATGATTTGAACCGTCTGAAAAATCACTTTCAATACCAAACCCGTCAACCGCACTTATCCGCCAGTAATATGTTTTGTTTCCGAGGGAAAGGTAATTCGTAAGTTCATTAATCCGCAAAGAAATTGAAGACGATTTGGTGTCGGCATTAATTCCGGTCATGTCGATTTCCGGCGAAGAAAAATCTGCATCATCATCCAACTGAATGTGATAGTAGTCCACATAATCTCCCGCATCCGGATCAGATGAAAGTTCCCAGGAAAGATAGTCGTTCTCATGCATCAGGCTACCATTGGAAGGGATAATGATATTTGGTACCGTAGGAGGCAGGCTTACTGCAAATCGCCAGGTCTGGTTGCTGTTTCTCGAGAGATAATCATCCGTAGCTTTTACTTTCCACCAATACCATTTACCACCCGTTAAGGTTTCGGGAATGGTGTAATCAGGCATGCTTAATTCCTCGCTGACCAATACGTTTGAGTTCCATGTGCTGTCATCAGTATAGTAATAGTAAAAAGTAATTGGGTCTTCATTGGGGTCGGTTGGGATTTCCCATGTGAATGCAGGGGTTTGGTCAGAGGTGGCCCCATAATCAGGAATGCTGATTAAATTAAACTTATCCGGTGGTTGATTGTCAAAGTAGGAAGTGGTGGCAACCGGCATGAATTCTACAATTCCATAGCTTGCATTGTCATAATTATCAAATATCCGAGCTGCAATTTCAGTGCTATCGGTAGTATCCCAAAAATTATTCCTTGCGAGGATCAGGTTGCCGGTGGTGTTGTAAACATCATAATTCCCATTTCCATAAATATCACACCCAAGGCCAAGTGTATCTCCAATTACAGGGACACTGCTTCCAACAAGTTTAATCCCGGTGGAGTCATTACTTATCACCTGGCATAGTTTTAAATACGGTGAGGAATTTTCGAGATAGATGCCATTTTCTGATGAATTGATGAAGGTTACATGCTCAAAATCAACATCATTGATATTATTGCAGGAAAGGTTGTTGGTTGCAGCGCCATCAATAACACAGTATTCAAAAGACGATTTTCCTCCGTAATTATCAGCATCTTCATGAAAATAAATCCCATCCCAGGTTCCCTGAAAATTTTGCAATGGTTTGAAAATTATAGCACTGTCATGCATTCCTTCCGCAATGATTTCTCCGCCAAAATGGTTATTGTAGTATACATAATTTCCAATTTGTAAAACTACCGATGTGTCAAACTTTATGTTGTTTCCGGGGTCAATTGTTAAGGTACAGTAGTCATTCTGTTTTGCAATAATCATGTCTCCAACTACAATATAATCACCTCCAAAGTTATACCAGGTTTTATCAATACTTTGTATGCCGGTGCCTACGTAAATGGTAGAATTTGTGTTGGTTACATGCGGGACACTGTTAGGCTCCTGGGCATAAATATCATAACCTGCTGAATTGTTAATGGTGCAATTGTCAATTCTGGGTTCAATGGTGTTTTCACAGAAAATATTATATGAATCCCCATTTTCGATGATACAATAATTTAATGACGATTCGGAACCAAATGAATCACTGTTGTAATGGAAATAAATGCCATCCCATCCACCTGAAAGTCCATTCCTTGAAGTAAAGGTAATTAGGCTATCCACAGTTCCTTCTGCAAATAACTCACCGCCATAGTGCTGGTTGTAATTAATGTAGTTACCTACCTGTATCTTAAAAGTAGTATCCCCCTTTATTGTATTACCCGGTTCAATGGTCAACCTTACCTTATCATTCTGCTTAGCTATGATCACATTCCCGATGACTATATATTCACCACCGTAATAATACCATTTTTTATTTATTGACTGGGTGCCGGTTCCCACATATACAGTTGAAAGGGTATTTGTAACGTGCTGAACATCATTGGGGGCTACTGCATAAATGTCATAGCCATCCGAATTATTGATCGTACATAAGTCTATACGTGGTTCGGCAGACCCATCTGATTTAATATTAAAATCTTTTCCATTTTCCACAGTACAGTATTTCATCGAGGATGTTGAACTGAAAGCATCACTATTATAATGAAAGTACATTCCGTCCCAACCACCAGTCAAACCATTTCTTGATGTGAAAGAAATGATGCTGTCGCTGGCTCCTTCTGCAAACAACTCACCGCCGTAATGCTGATTGTAATTTATGTAATTTCCAATCTGCAGCATAGCGGAAGTATCTGATTTGACTGTAATACCAGGTTGTATGGTAAGCCTGGCCTTATCATTT
>JABMQA010000724.1 GCA_013203545.1 Bacteroidota bacterium | reverse complement strand
TCATCGCCGTGGTCTATCTTGCCACATCAAATTATTATCCCGATTACCGGTCACACGGATGGCATTGGAATTTTCCTGACTGGGGATACAGCGACCGGAGTGATGACTATGATTATAATGAGAGAGAGGATTGGACCGATCAGGTACTATCCGAGGCTTATGATGAGGCCATCGAAAATGCAGTTCTGGATCTTGACGCCGTAGCCGGTGAGTTTACGATTGGCAAGACCACTTCCTATTTATTGAAATTTACACGCGAAGGAAATATCGGGAAATACTACCTGGATGCAGAAAATGCCGGTTCGGCTGCCGTGTTAAAACTATCGATGGGAGATAAGACCATTAGGGGAAAGAATATGGTGAATGATGTAGAAATTGATTTAAACCCTGAACCTGTCTGGGATATTAAACTTGATGCCGGTGCTGCGAAAATCGATTTCGACCTGAGCGATTTTAAGATCGACCGTGTGGATATCGATGGAGGGGCTTCCGCCATAAAAATCAGGCTGGGTGATCTGTATGATAAAACCGATCTCAGGATCAACACCGGAGCTTCGTCAATTACCATTTATGTCCCTGAGGATGTTGGATGTGAAGTGAGGACCAGTACTGTGCTTACCGGTAAAAAGTTGGATGATTTTGATAAAATCAAATCGGACCTATATCGAACATCCGGATTCGAGGATGCTGATAAGCAAATTTTCATTGAGATAGATGCTGCCGTGTCATCGTTGAAGGTGTTGAGGTATTAGGGAGGAGCGCGGAGAGCGAAGAGCAAAGGGCAGTGAGTGGAGAGCAAAGGGCGGAGATTAAAACCTAGACGTGAATGTTAAAAATAGGAAATTGATAATTTAGCGCTGACAGGTCTGGCGACTCTGTCGGGTTATATTGATTGATGACCTGTAAGAATCCGACGCAGGAGGACTTGATAGAGTCAGGAAAAGAACATCAAGTATCGAATGAAGACTTTATTCGTTGAAATTGACGCATTTTCGTTTGAATGAAAGTTGATGGTCAAGTAATAATAGTAGTAACAATAAATCTGTAAAGAAAATTCAGGACAAGTCAAAAATTTAGTAATTTTTAAGTAAGTTATGAATGATTGGGGAAAACATATTGAATCAAATCCAAATATACTATTCGGTAAACCGGTAATAGTTAATACAAGAATACCTGTAGATATTATCCTTGAAAAATTAGCAGCGGGTGATAAATTTGACGATATATTGGATGCGTATCCTAAATTATCAAGGGCGGATATAACCGCCTGCCTGCTTTTCGCTGCGGATTCCATTAGAAACGAAGTCTTCTTAACAAAAGCTTCCTAATAATGAATCTTTTAGCCGATATTTCAATGTGATTGTTCAAACCAACAGAATAGTAAGGTTTCTACATTTTTTCAGCAAAAGCCTGAAAAAAAACCGCTTTTGCGGGATATTCGCCCCAGGCTTTGCAGTTTTCACCAATTTAATATAAAAAAAAGTCATCATCTAATTGAACGAATTAAACGAATTATAATTCGTTCAATTAGCGTAATTCGATGACAAAATTTTTGATGATCAGAACCGGACCAGCCGTTTATGTTCAAGGCTTTCCAGGCCAAGGTTCACTAAAAGCCCCAACTTGAAATCTGTTGACATAAACATCGTTAACATGTTATCATTAATAACTTTTTAAGAGCCTAATTATACTCATCGTGATAATCCATTTTCACCACGCCAAATACTTTCCCCCATCAAACAGGTTGATTTGATGACCTTTTCGTCTCCAAGCATAACGATGGCAAATAATATCTCTTCAATGGAATGGGCGTTTTCAAGCCGGTACGACAACAGTTCATTTTTTGAAGTGTCGATCACAACAAAGTCAGCTTCCTTTCCCACATCAAAATTCCCGATCCTGTCATCCAGATCCAATGCCCTGGCCCCACCCAGCGTTATTAAGTAGATGGCAAGGAGTGGATTCATCGGGATCCCATTCAATGCTGAAATGGTGTAGGCATCATGCAGGTTTCTAAGCATCGAAAAACTGGTTCCTCCTGCCACATCGCTGCCAATGGCAAGATGAATATCATTTTCAATAATATTTTGAAGGTTTAACAATCCGCTGCCCAGAAACAGATTGGAAGAGGGGCAATGCACAATGGATGACCCGGTTTGTGAAATCCGTTTAAGTTCATCTTCCGAAAGGTAAATTCCGTGCCCCAGAAGTGTTCGCGGTGTAAGAAGTCCATACGAATCATATACATCAAGGTAATGATGATTGCCGGGATAGCTGTGGTTTACGAGTTCGACCTCCTTTTTGTTTTCTGAAATATGGGTTTGAAGATAGAGCCCGTCATCATCATATTCCTTCAAAAGTGTGGAAACTACCTTTAGGGATTCCGGTGATGATGTAATGGCATACCTGGGTGTTAGCGCAAAATGCAGCCGTGCTTTGTTGTGCCATTTTTCGATAAGGGTTTTTGAGGCGTTGTAGGATTCTTCGGGGGATTTCAGTAAATAGTCAGGGGCGTTACGATCCATCCATGTGTTACCGGTGATCATGCGCATGTTGTATTTTTCAGCAGCCCGGAACAAGGCATTAACAGAAGCATCATGTACCGACGAGTAAACCATCGCAGTGGTCGTGCCGTTTTTGAGGAGTTGCCTCGTAAAAAAATCGATATGCCGGTCAGCAAATTCCGGATTTTCAAAATGCCGTTCGTTGGGAAAGATATAATTATCAAGCCAGTCGAGCAACTCTTTACCATAGGAGGCTATGGCCTGTGTTTGGACGGAGTGAACATGCGCATCAACAAATCCAGGCAGGATATAACATCCGCTGTGATCTTCGATTTTAACATCCGCATTAAGAAGCTGTTTGGTTTTATTGAATTCACCTGAATGTTTTACCATTCCATTTTCAACAACCAGCAATCCATCCTCAAAATACCGGTATTCCTGATTTAAATTGTGGGGGTGGGCCTTATCCGAAAAATCAAATATGTGGCCCCTGAATGCTTTTGCAATGTTCATTGTATTTCTGCGCTTTCTAACTTATTTCATAAATATTCAGTGTTATCTTCGGTATAGTCGTCTGCTTTTCGTTCGAATGATTTTCCTTCCTCTTCTCCTTTCTGAGTGATTTCCTTTACAATATCATTGGTTTTTCCAATTTATTTGTAATTAATCGTTTTTCGTTTAAAATTTGTTTTTTATGTATTAAAGATGATATCTTTGCATCGAGTTCATCCTACCACGCGGAGGAAGGAAATCGAAAAACGCAAGCCTTGATGCTCTGCGTTTTTTGCATTTATAATAGGTCATTCAATTCCCGTTTATATTTCTTTGCAATTTTAAATTTATCCCGACCCCTCAAATGATAAGCCGTTAAAAAATAATATTCATCTTTCTTTTTTAATGGTTCAAGAACAATTACATAGAACTCTGTTCTGTCGTAAATATATGTCCTGTTTCCATCTTTGTCCCTACAACTAAATATGAGCATGTCGTCTTTTTTACGCTCATCAATATGATGTTTAACCCAATGTAGCCTGACCGAACGGTGAAAATCAAATGCTCTTGCTTTCGTTTTTTTATCTGTCATTTCGGTTGTTTTTGTTATGAATAAGAAGGTAGTAATACATTTTGTAGTAAAACGTATCAAAGTCCTGATTAAACTCTCCGTTCTTTATTTTCGATTTATCAACGATTACTGCCCTAAACCGTAAATCGGTATCGAAAAAATAATCCAATAATGCTTTGTAGAATTTTAACTGCGAATTGGAAACGTTCGACCATTTAATTTCCCCATAAAAGTTATGTTCTTTTTTTAGGTTTCTGATACGTTCGGTATGACGTTTTACCTGATTATATGCCGAGCTTACACAACCCAGAAGCATAAACTTTTTGTGGTCGTTTTCGAGGTGACAACTCTCATCGCAGTATATGTTGAATGTTTTTTGTGCCATGTTGCTTTAATTCTTTATTAATTACAGGCATCTCCAAACTTGTCGAATTCGACAGGTTTAAAACCTTGTAATATTCCTCGGTATTTTCTTAAATGTTATATGGTATTTCTGCATGAATTCGTTGGCTAAAACACAATTGTCGGCGTAAATAATGTACTGTTCCGCTTCAGTTTTTAGTGTTCGCAGAAAGCTATCATCAAGTGTGGTAAGCTTGTCCTTAAAATAATAGAAATAATAGGCTGACGAATTGGAAACGCCCAACAGGTATTCTTCTTTGTTATTTACTTTTTTATAAGGTAAGCGGGTTTCCGAAAACCAAACGTATTTCCTGATTTTTCCCAAACTAACTTCTTCGTTTAGCATTTCGTTTTCAAGAAACGGGGGCTTGCCTAATTCGTAGTAATCAAAACATCCACCTGTGCCTTCTACAGCCTTTTTATCTTCACCGTATCCTTTTATTACACGCTTTACCCGTTCTGCAGTTATGCTTTCTGAGTAATCCTCCATCTCAACCAGGATAAATCTGCGGTTGCCACCATGAATGATTTTATTGCCTGAGTTTGTCTCGTTTTCTGATTGTACACCATTATCAAATCCGTATTGGTGTTCAAGGATTTTATAAGGGACATCCATATGGTGATTGATAACTTTATCTTTTCCTATCTCATAAACTTGTCCTGCCAACCATATGGTGAGAAGCTCGTCCATATCAGTATCCGGTAATTCTGCCAGTTTCAGAATCTGATCACTGCTGGCTTGGCATTCCCCACGTTCAATTTTGCTGTACATGGGGGTGTCAATCTCCAATTTCGCAACCAACTGATGTTGAGGCAATTTCTTCTCTTTTCTCGACTCTCTGACAGGTTTGCCTAAATGCATGACCAAATAATTTATGACTTGTCAATTTTTCGCTAAATTACAGAATATATGAATTGATAAATGTAGGAAGTGGTGTATTGTGTTGATGTGGTTTTATTTCTTGTTTACAATGCCTCACATTCTCATAATTTCAATATCTTTGAAAAAAATTAAACCAAAAAGCAATGAAAAAATCATTATCTTTTTTCCGTGGTATCTGCAAACAGTTTTTTACCCTGACCTTATCTGTAATACTTTTTCCGGCAATTGTGTTTTCACAGGGCTGGAATGTCGGGCCGGGAGGTAACTCCCTTCGCAATGGGCTCTCTCCTCAAAACGGGCCTCTCCAGGCTGAGTTGCTCTGGTCGGGAGGGTTGAATTCGGTGATCTCACAGCAGGCTGTTACCGATGCCAATTTTTTGGCTATGCCCCGCATGCATAACATTGGTGATGTATTGCACGGTACAAAAATCGTAATGTATCATCTTCAAACCGGAGACACACTCTGGACGGCAGACCTGCCCGTGGATTTCCCGGATACCGACTGGCGCAACAGGGTGTCGGCCATTCACAACGGGATTGTGTATTGCACACGTGCCGGTAACAACAACGAGTCCTTTGTTTATGCAC
>JABMQA010000723.1 GCA_013203545.1 Bacteroidota bacterium | reverse complement strand
CATAAACCCTGTATAGGCCAACAAAACCCAGTATGGGTTTGATTATTGGAAATGACCTACATTATTACCCCGGTCAAATCTGTACCAAAGACATCCGTTTATGAAAACCTCAAATGGGAAATCGTTTGACTCGAAGATTCGTTTTGTGAGGCGATCAAGGGATCCTATGTAGCTATTATAATCAAACCCGTACCGGGTTTTCGGAGGTATTGCGCCTTTTTTTTACTACAATAGTCGAACTCATACCGGGTTCTTTTCGCGAGCGGTGGACTGCAATCTATAATCAAAAGAAAAAGGAACAACCATTTTTCGATTGTTCCTTTCCAAAATTATAATGATAGAAATATTATTCTACAACAATCTTCTTCACAATATTTCCGGTTTCACATCTGATGTTTAGGAAATAGATGCCTTTTGCCAGGCTGCTCAGATCAAGCTTATTGTTGTAATATCCGTTGAAGTTTGTGAGTGTTTCAGTATAAACTTTCACACCGGTTAGGGTATTGATTGAGAGTGATACCTCATCAACAGGAACAGTTGTAAACGTAACGGTTAACAAATCCTTCACCGGGTTAGGATAAATCCGCAAACTTTCAAAATTAGTTATGTCACCAATCCCAACATTTCCGATGGTGTAGGATGCTTCCCAACCCTGTCCGCGTATGTTTCCATTGGTGTTGAATGTAATGAAGAATTGCCCGCTGGGTGAAACAACTGGATCAGGTGTAACATCACCCGAAAATTCGGCAAGCAATTCCTGTGTATCATAGTCAAATACTTTCACCATATCAAAATCGGCTTCGGTATCAAAATAATTGAAATAAAGCGTTGCCGATGAAGCATACTCAGGAGTAATGCGCCACATACAGTTCTGGTTGTTGTTATAGAAGAAAGAACCGCTGCCGTCACCAAAAGTTCCGGAAGGCTCCGTATAGGTCTGCATGCCACTGCACCAGGTTGGGCGCACGGCCTTATAAGTCAATTGAAAACCATTGGCAGTAATACTGCTGTTGGTTGTAAATGTAACGAGTACTTTGCTGTTGGTTGAAGTGATCATCGAAGGAATGTCTGAGCCTGAATATTCACCCAACATTCGGGAATCTGTATCAGGGCCATCATAAACCCTTACAAAATCGCCATCACTTTCCGTAGCAAACCTGTTGAAGGTGATTTTAATACTGGAAACCGAATCCATTTCGGTCTGCGGATTGATCAGCCAGCTACAACTTACGTCGTTCTGGTAATCCGCTTTCGGGCCGCTACAGTCTTCAATCGTGCCATCGAACCAGGTGAGCAATACCTGCTCCTCCGGTGGATCGTAGGGATAACTGCTTTGATCGGGAATGAAATTGCGTACCATGGCATTGTCCTGGTTGAAGCCTCCGGCATTGGTTACCAGGTACCAACCATTCATTGAACCACTCCAACCGAAATTAAAATGGTAATAGGTGTCATCAGCCTGCTCCTGCATGCCGTCAACAACGAATGCATGTCCACCGCTGTTATCCTGTCCCGAATAATAAACCGGCTGCAGCCACTCTATTTGCTGGTCTAAGTACATTTTCCATAATGTCATGTTGCCTCTGTAAACGATGTTGGAACTGACGTCATAATTAAAATAGGTTTCGATAGCTGCTGGTACCAAATTACTATATGTTCCTGAGCCACTGGTGCTGTATTGCATATCGGTCGCAACACCACAATGGTATTGTAACAATGCTATCATTTCGTTATAGGTATTATCGGAGGCATCTACCATTCCGTAATAGTCATAGTTGGTGGCGCCAAAATTGGCAGAGAGTGTACCATAGCCCGGGGCATAGTAGGAGTGGCTTCCGCTACCCTGTACAGGATACCTCCAGTGGTACATGATCATCGACATGGCAGTGGCAACACACCCGGCATACACATGGCCGCCTGGGCCATTGGAAGCGGATGGGCACATGGCATTGTAAGGCCAGTCCTGGTTCCACATGGCCAGAACCATGGGTTCGATATCCCTGTTGTTGCCTAAGAAGGATAAACGCTTCGTATTTCCGGACCTGAGGTTTTGCCACGCATTTATTACTTCACTTGTAGCTTCAATATTATTTTCCCTCACGTGCGCAACCTGTCTCCCAAACTCGTTGATCACATAAAGTGCGTTTTCAGGAACGGCATCCGGCTGGTAGCTGCCATCAAACGAAAATCCTACCACCGGATAAATGATGTCGTCGGCAGGAACAATGGCGAAACCGTTGTTGTTGAAATTGAATATGTACAGTGCGATCTCACCGTTTTCCCATTTGGTATATGTTTCCGTAATGAAAAAGGTTTCAGTTGTACCGGGATGGTTAACCAGGTATTTCTGGTTGTAGAATTTAGTAGCAATTTGTTGGGCCTCGCTCATTTCAACCTTGCCGGCAAAAACGTTGACAAAAGCCAACAGTAAGAACAGTGATGTTAGTAAATTTTTGATTTTCATAAGATAAAAGCTAAGTTAATTTTGTGATTTGATTGCAAAAAAACAGGCAAAAAAGTTATTGGAATAAATGTCCTTTAACTTTTTTGCCCGGCAAAAATACTATTTATTTTTTATGGATTATCAGGTTTTTAGCTCTAATAGTAAATTTAGGATAATCTTTAGAGATTGTTTAAATTCTTTTGGAACAATAAATAGCCTCTTAATTAACGATTAATTTTTTCGTAGCCACGCCATTAGGTGTGTTTACCTTTACCACATAAATGCCATCCGGTAAATTTGAAATATCAATGGCATGTGTAAATTTTCCTTTGGATGTATTGTTCTGTGAGGTGTAAACCATCTGTCCCGAGGTAGAGGTTATTGTAACATTTATGTTTCCTGATACATTGCTGATGTATTCGATATTTATCGCATTGTTTGCAGGATTTGGATACAGATTCACGATGTCAAATGGTATTTCAACCAGTTCATCCGTACCAACCAGGCTACCATAAAGGCCAATGTTATCAACAAACACGTTGTCGCCTTCGGCATAAAAATAATCAACCAGACGGCAGCAAGCCTGCAGATCCAATGAGAACGCAGTCCCGGCATACTCAACAAGGTTAAACTGCCTTGTGACGAACGGATCTTCGTTGGTCTCAGGATTAAAATTGATATTCCCGTCAATATCATCAACCTGATCGGTACCGTTTACCAAAACCCTGAACCACGAAAGGGTAGTACCCAGGCTAAATGTTTGACGAAGGTCTAAAAAGAGGTAAGCGCCGGCAAAACCGGTTGCATCGATGTTACAAATGGATGCGGTCGACTGAAAAGCTACATTACTCTCCCATGCTTGTTCGGGGGTTGTGCCTGTCGGGCTGCCGCTCCATCCTGAAAGGGAACCGCCACCGCTGAAATGAAGGCCAAACTCGCCTTCATAGGCTGCCCGTTTATCGATCTTGATAAGGGCTTTTTCGTTGGCAGTGAGCATAAAGTTAACAGATTCGCCGGTTTCAAAATTTTCTTCAAATGGCAGTGCCGTCCCGTCAACCGTAAAAAAGTCATCGAAAAACATTGTAATCGAACCATTGCTGTTTTCGGAGGTTACGGCAACGGTATAATTACCTGACACCAGGAATTCAACCTCCGGATTTTGCGAAGTCCCGCTTGTTCCGTTTACGAAAGTCACCGTGGCAGGTGTGAATTCCCACAACCAGGATGTTGGGTTGTACAAGGTAAGATCTTCAAATACTACAGGTGTATATATGCAAGGTGTGGTATCGCTAACCGCAAATAGCACGAAGGGTAGGGGTGTGGCAGTAACATTGATGTAATCCTGTTTGGTTATTGTTGTTGATCCGTAATCATTTTCAACTGTCAGCGTTACGTCGAATGTGCCTGCTGAATTATATGTGACCGATGGATTCTGTTGTGTTGAGGAGGCCGGAGTACCACCTTCAAATGTCCACGACCAACTGTCGGGTATTCCTACCGACTGATCGGTGAACTCAATTGCTGTTCCAGGCATAAGTGTTAAAACCGGTGTTGTAAATGCTACATCCGGTTCGTAAGGCACAGCCATAACAGCCTGGTAGGCATTTATTCTTCCGGCACCAAGCATCCCGATGTAATCCGGGTTTTGAGCATCGATATTGTCACAGGTGGATTCCAGGACAAACTCAACATCGTCGGGTGAAAGATCCGGGTTGATGGATAACAACAGGCTCGCCAGTCCCGCAACCATCGGGCAAGCCATGGAAGTGCCTGAATAATAATCGTAATAGCCCATGGAGGTGCTATCAAAAGTAGTACTCAACAAACCGCCGGGGCCTGGATTTCCCGAACCACCGGGTGCAGAAACATCAACAGTTGTACTGTAATTGGAAAAATCGGCTTTGACGTCAGTTTCATTGGTGGCAGCAACGGAGATAACGTGTGCGTATGCAGAAGGGTAATGCGGTGATGTTACATTGTCGGTTCCGGCAGCAGCAACCAATACGATTCCATTATTGTAAGCTGTA
Organism: Bacteroidota bacterium; assembly: GCA_013203545.1. Classification (GTDB taxonomy): domain Bacteria; phylum Bacteroidota; class Bacteroidia; order Bacteroidales; family 4484-276; genus JABMQA01. The sequence goes on along the minus strand of JABMQA010000723.1, from coordinate 3,319 downwards.
TTCATCAGGGTTTGTTCCGCTGTGGAAGAACCTGACCCTCCAAACGACATACTGATAACATCGGAGCCATTATTGATCGCCCATGTAACTCCAGGTGTCATATAAATTCCGTTTGCCTGGCTATTATTTGCTGCCTTTACAGCAATAATGCTGGTGCTGTATCCAATACCTGCCACACCAATTTCATTGTTTGTGATAGCGGTAGCAAGCCCCGAACAATGGGTTCCGTGTGACCAGTCCCCCGGGTTGCCCTGGTTGGGAGGGTTTGAACTATTTGTGTTGTAAATTACATCACGTTGCAGAACAATTTTATCTGCCAGGTCGGGGTGGTCGGCCCAGATGGCATTGTCAACAATGGCAACCCTGATATCCGGTGATCCCTGTGTAATATCCCATGCATGCACCGCATCGATCACATCCAGGTGCCAGTTCCAGTTGCTGGGCCCGTTAATCAGGTTGTACAAACTGTCGTTGGGCGAGAAATTGGTGTAGTACATAGGTACCTTCTCGGCGTACTCAATTTCCGGCTTTTGTTCCATTTCTTCAATCACATCATTCAATGCAAAATGATCTTTAAAAGAGAACTGGAATATTCTCAATAATTTTGGGTCATTAAAACAGTCCATAGGCCGTGAAATGCCCGACGCCTCATATTTATCCAAAATATCAGAAAAATAGGTGGCATCGCTGATATTTACCGAATTATCTTCATTAACCGGAATCTGTGGATTGTAAGAGTCGATAAATTTCACATACAACTGCCCGTCCTGGTAGTACTTTTCAAAGGTTTGGGCATTTGTACTTATGTTTAGCATTAGAAGGGCAAAAATTGCTACAAATGCTACAGTGGTGGTTCTAAATGTAAATTTGTTCATACTGTTGGTATTTTGTTGATTATCTATTTGTTTATTATTTCGGAGTTTTGAATGATCATCAGCTAAACGACTTGAGAACAAGTGGTGCAAAAATATAATAATTATTCTTAATAAACGATTTTATGTTGATTAGTGGCTAAATATTATTTTGTCCAAAGGACTCATATGGAGATGTGCTGGGAATGAAATAAAAGCTATTTATGCCGACCCTGAGCATACGAATTTTCTTTTTCCTGGTTCTCCAGATATTTCGGGAATCGAATTAGCAATAATAATTGCGGATAGTCTCCAACGCTCTATTAATGCAAATAAGGTAATAAGGTTAGTTAATTCATGTTGCGTTGGTTTTATACTAAGGTTTGGGGGGTAGATAAGGTTTTCTTGTTTTATAAGCTATGCCTCATGTAATGGATAATAAACCTTATTTCAAAAAAAAACCTTAGTAGAAAAAATGCCTCCCCATCCAAAATGTGACCTTATTACCTTATTTCTGCCATAAAAAGAGAACCATTATGAAAATATGCCATTTATGCTAATCCTGAGCACGTTCATATTCTTGTTTCACGAGCGCCTGATATTTCTGATGAGAAATTGGCAACCATAATAGCTGATAGTTCAAAAAAGTTTATTCAGCTGTTTGAGCCCCAATTACCTCCAGTTTTTTTGTTCTATTGCTGAATCTATCCTTAACTTGACGGCTATGGATGGCATCCCTAAATTCAACTTACCCTGCCCTAATGAAAGTGGGTGAAAATGTAATTTTTGACTAGCCCTGGCATTTATGCCTGGGATTAGGAGAAACCAATCAAATCGGGCTTTAGCCCACAAAATGAGTTATTTGGGCTAAAGCCCGGTAAAATTTTGTAATTCTGTCCACCGGGATAAATCCCGGTGCCAGTCAATTTTTCAAATTATTTTCACACAGCCTCTTAAAGGCGGATCTATTGAAAACCAGACAATTAGGGGGCATTAGCCCAAAATCGTTGGTTTTTAGACTGAACTCATGTATTTTTGTCAAAATAAAATCAAGATAAAATGAACATACTTATTAAAAATATCAAAGAATTAGTACAGGTAGAGGAGCAGCCGAAACTGATGGTTTCAGGTGCAGCGATGTCTGAAATCCAAACCATTAAAGATGCCTATTTGCTGATTTCAGATGGATTGATTGCGAAGTTTGGTAAAATGGACGATTTGGATACGGAGGATATTCTTGATGTTGAAATTAAAGTAATTGATGCCATGGGTAAAATGGTATTCCCATCATTTTGCGATTCCCATACCCACCTGGTTTACCCTGCAAGTCGTGAGATCGAGTATGTGGATAAGATCAATGGTTTATCCTACGAGGAGATTGCAAAGCGGGGTGGGGGTATTCTGAATTCAGCCAAAGCCATGCAGCAGATTTCGGAGGATGAGTTGGTTGAGTCGGCGCTGGAGCGATTGAATGAGATCGTTCGATACGGCACCGGTGCTGTTGAGATTAAAAGTGGCTATGGGCTTACAACCGAAACCGAACTGAAAATGCTCAGGGCCATCAAAAGGCTGAAAACGATTTCGCCTGTCACCATCAGGTCAACGTTTTTAGGTGCACATGCAATCCCGGCACAGTACAAATCAGATCAAGCAGAATATGTTGATTTGATCATCAACGAAATGATACCGGTTGTTGCTTCCGCGGAATTAGCCGATTATATTGATGTGTTTTGCGATCGCGGGTTTTTTAGTGTTGAGGATACCGACAGGATACTGAATGCCGGAATGAAATATGGACTCAGGCCAAAAATTCATGCCAATGAACTGGATTTCTCCGGTGGGATACAGGTTGGCGTGAAATACAATGCCCTATCGGTGGACCACCTTGAATATACGGGTGATGATGAAATTGAGGCTTTGCTTGGATCAGCAACCATGCCTACGATTTTACCGGGCGCTGCATTCTTTTTAAATATGCCCTATGCACCTGCACGAAAAATGATTGATGCCGGTCTTCCGGTAGCCATGGCCAGCGATTTTAACCCGGGATCATCCCCGTCGGGCAATATGCAGTTAATCCTGTCGATGGCCAGCATTCTCTACCGGTTAACCCCCGAAGAAGGTATTAACGCAACAACCATTAATACAGCTTATGCCATGGGAGTGAGCGGGGAGATGGGAAGTATTTGTGTTGGAAAAAAAGCCAATGTGTTTATTACCAAACCCATACCCACCTATCAGTTCATGCCCTATTACTATGGGGCAAATAAGGTTGAAACTGCGATCCTGAATGGCGAAATTCAGTAATATTTAATCTTTTCCAATTCAAAGGGTATCGCTATTTTTGCCGGCCTTAACGGGTGTTTAATTTTTCAGCATAGAACCAAATTAGAATAAATTATGAATAAACTTATCGAATGTGTTCCGAATTTCAGTGAAGGAAAAGATATGGGGATCATCAGGCAGAT
>JABMQA010000722.1 GCA_013203545.1 Bacteroidota bacterium | reverse complement strand
TGTTTATACAGACGATAACGGATGTACAAGTTCTGCTTTTAGCCAAATCATGGTTAACCCGCTACCGGTTGTTACACTTATGGCATATGAGCCCATGTGTGTTGGCGATCCCGAAATCACACTCTATGGTGGTATGCCTGAAGACGGCACCTATTATGTTGACGGTTTCGAAGCCACTGTCTTTATTCCTGAATTTGCAGGAACCTATGGTTTGGTTTATGAATATACAGATGGAAATGGCTGTACCAATGTTGCAACGGGTGAGATGGTTGTAAACCCGATTCCTGTAGTTACATGTCCTGATGATATGTTCCTTTGTGAATTTGATCAGCCCGTAGAACTTACAGGTGGATTACCTGAAGGTGGATCCTATTTTGGTGAGGGTGTTGTTGAAGATATGGGTGTTTTCTACTTCGATCCTGCTGTTGGCCCCGGATTTTATGATGTAGTTTATTCATATGAAGAGCTTGGTTGCTATGGCGAATGCAGCTTCGTTGTTGAAGTTGTTGCCGCTCCTGTTGCTAATGCCGGCCCGGATGCTACAATCATATTTACTGAAACTTATACTTTCACTGAGGCCAGTGTTGCCAATGCCGATAGCTGGGAATGGTCAAACGGTGGTGGTGATGGTGCCTTCGATGACAATACACTTCTTAACCCAACTTATACTCCCGGAGCAGGGGATATCGCATTTGGTTCGGTTTCGCTCGAACTTACTGCAACTTCAAATCTCTGTGGTTTTAGCGTTGATGAAATGACATTATCAATCGTTATTGATTGCCTGAATGCAACTGCCGATGCTGGTGATGATGGAGTAATCTGTGAAGGTGAAACATTTGAACTTTTCGGTGCTGCTGAAAATTACACTTCAGTTCTCTGGGAATCTACAGGTGATGGAACTTTTGCAGATGCAACTGCACTTGAAACCGTTTATACACCTGGTGCTGATGATATCGCCAACGGTGGAGCTGATCTTTGCCTCACAGCATTTGCTGTTGAAGGTTGTGATGATGCGACCGATTGCATGACACTTACCATCAATCTGCTTCCTATTGTAACATGTCCTGATGATTTCGCTGTTTGTATTGATGCAGATCCATGGGAGCTCTTTGGCGCTGCACCGGAAGGTGGTGACTACAGCGGACAAAGTATCGTTGACAATATCTTCGATCCGGCTGCTGCTGGCGTTGGTGTATGGGAAATTGCCTATACTTACACCGAAAACGGATGTACAAGCTCTTGCGTATTCTACATCACGGTTAATCCGCTACCGGAAGTTACACTCGCAGTTTACGAACCAATGTGTGTTGGTGAACCTCAATTCGACCTCTATGGTGGTTTGCCTGTTGGTGGAACCTATTTCATTGATGGTTTTGAAGCCATTACATTTATCCCTGAATTTGCCGGTGATTATTTGCTGGTTTATGAATATACCGATGGTAATGGATGTACCAATTTTGCAGAAGGTATGATCGTTGTTAACCCGTTACCGGAATTCGATTGTCCTGAGTATGGTCCATATTGCGTAGGTGATGACCTGGTAGTATTTGAAGGCGATGGTGTTTACACCTTCGACGGATTTGTAGTTACTGAGTTTTTACCTGAATTTGCCGGAACCTACACCTTCACATATACTGAGACAAATGAATTTGGTTGTTCTGCAAGTTGCGATTTCGACATTGTTGTTAATCCGTTACCGGTTCCTGAATGTCCGGAATATGATGCAGTTTGCGAAGGCGCAGATTATATAGATTTCCCACTTGTTGATATGGGCGTTTACAGAAATGAAGCTGGTGATATAGTAACAGGATTCGATCCTGCAGTTGCCGGTGAATACTTGTTTACATTAACAGTAACCAACCAATGGGATTGTGTAGCTAGTTGCGATTTCACAATCGTTGTTAATCCTACACCAGTTGTCGATTGCCCATTCTTCGATCCGGTATGCGAAGGTGCAGATTACATCGATTTCCCGCTTATTGATATGGGTGTTTACACAAACGAAGCTGGTGATGTAGTAACAGGATTCGATCCTGCAGTCGCTGGTGATTATATGTTTACATTAACAGTAACAAACCAATGGGACTGTTTCGCTACTTGCGATTTCATGATCACTGTTAATCCTGTACCTGTAGCCGATTGCCCATTCTTTGATCCTGTATGCGAAGGCGCTGATTACATCGATTTCCCGCTTGTTGATATGGGTGTTTATACAAATGAAGCTGGTGATGTAGTAACAGGATTCGATCCTGCAGTAGCCGGTGACTATATGTTCACATTAACGGTAACCAACGTTTTTGACTGTTTCGCCAGTTGCGATTTTATGATCACTGTCAATCCTACACCAGTTGTCGATTGCCCATTCTTCGATCCGGTATGCGAAGGCGCAGATTACATTGACTTCCCGCTTGTTGATATGGGTGTTTACACAAATGAAGCAGGTGATGTAGTAACAGGTTTTGATCCTGCAGTCGCTGGTGATTATATGTTTACCTTAACAGTAACCAACGATTTTGACTGTTTCGCCAGTTGCGATTTCATGATCGTTGTTAATCCTGCACCTGTTGCTGTTTGCGTTGACATGGAAGTTTGTGAAAACGGCGATGTGATTTATTTCAATCCTACACAGTATGAAACATACTTGTATGATGGTATGCCTATCACCGAATTTGATCCTGGTTTCTATGGCCCGGGTCTCTATATGATCATTTTGGAAATCACCAACGAATTTGGATGCTTCGATATGTGTGAATTCACTATCTTAGTGAAGCCGATTCCGGTTATCACACTCGAACCGCTTGATGCTGATATACCTTATGGCGGAATCGCAGAATTTGTTGTTGCTGCCGACTATGCTGATGGATATCAGTGGTATGGGCCTGATGGCATGATTGTAGGAGCCGATGGCGCTTCGTTGATTATCGAGTCTGTAGTACTTGCCGATGAAGGTGGTTATTATTGTGAAGTATCCAACGAATGTGCTACCGTTACATCTGTAACAGCAATGCTTGATGTATTACCATGGACACAGGTAATCGATCTGCCGAAACAAAACAGTGGTGTTTCAACCTATCTTGATTTGGAAGATTGCAGCGTTGCCAGCAACATGGTTCAACTTGGTGCAAACTTCCAGGGATTTACCTTTATTAATCCCAATCAGGTTTATGTACCAGGTGGTGCTTCATTCTGTTGGACAGAAGAACGAGGAGCTGTGCTTGCCAGGAATATCGCAACAGCCGGAACTATGGAAGTAGTTGGTTATCCGACGCTGGGATACCAGGTTAACGTTACAGCCGGATTTTCATACGTTCCTGTATGGTCTATGGGCGTTGTAAATGCTGCTGATGTATTCGGCCCATTAACAGGCAACTTATTTATTGCCTACGCAATAAATGAACCCAAGGTTTACTGGCCCGGAGTTGTTACCACACTTAATTTCCTTATTCCAGGCGCTGCTTACGTAGTTCAAATGTTGAATCCGGGAATACTTGACTTCGATGTTCCGTTAGTAGATGAATCTATCCCATCAGTACCACCTTTGATTAACATGACTTCATGGAATGATGTTACTGAAACAGGTTCGGTTCACGCACTGGGTATCATGACCGAAGCGTTATCTAATTTACAGGTTGGCGACTACATCGGTATATTTAACCAGGATGGAAACATTGCAGGTTTAACTCAGGTTAACAGCACACGCGAAAACATGTTTGTTAAGGTTTATGCCAACAGTGAAACCACTAAAGCTATTGACGGCTTTGCTAATGGCGATCTCATGACATTCAAGGTTTACCGTGATGGCGAAGTAATTGACATTTCACCTGTATTTGATGCTTCAATGCCAAATACAAATGTGTTTGCTCAAAACGGGGTTTCACTTATCAGTAATCTGAAACTGGGTGCCACTTCAGTTGGTGAACTGGCAGCTGATATGAATGTAAATCTCTATCCAAATCCAGCAACTGATATGGTTAACATTACTACAAACTTCATGATCAAACATATGAAGGTTGTGAATTATGTTGGTCAGGTTGTATTCGAAAGCGACATCGACCAGGTGAGTTATCAGATCAATACATCCAACTTTGGTTCAGGAATGTACTTTGTACAAATTGAAACAAACGACGGAACTGTTATTACTAAAAGGCTTACTGTTAGATAATCAGTAATCCAATAAATAATTTTTAAAAAGGGATCCTTTAGGGTCCCTTTTTTTTGTTTCATTTTCCTGCCTGTTTATGCGTGAAGTTTGTAACCTCTTATTACATTTTGATTTATAAAGTTAACCATCAAAAAAGACAGTGAATTTCAGTAATATTGGCTAATTTTGCACCTTGTTCAAAAAAATCAGGATTGATTATGAAAAAATTGGGATTGCTTGCTATTCTTTATATTACTTCATTTTTTATTGTTGCCCAAAATAATATGAATGAACTGACTCAGAAGCGGGATAGTGTTTATTATTTGTATAAAGAATTTAAAGGGCAAATGACAGTCCGTACCTGGGTGAATGTCGTTACAATTAATGACTATCTTGAACAGATCCGTTACTATGATTCAATTTTGAATTATATAGGAAGTGAAAATATGCGGCAGAATGAATTTGTTATCCAGCAAATGCAGGGCGAGATAAAAAAACTAACGGATCAAAACCAGGTTCTCGAAACACGGGTAAATCAAATTGGTGATGATGAAGACAGGGCAGAGCTGATATTTACCATACCAATTGCACTTGCTGCTGTATTTTTAATCGTATCAATAGTCTTGTTTTTTGCGTTTCTGGCAAAAAAGCGAAATGCAAAGGAGAAGGAAAAGCTGGCTAAAGATTATCATAAACGACTTTACAATGCGCTGGAAGATGTAGAGAAACTCAACATTAAGAAAAATGAACTCTTAAAAGAAATAAACACATCACAATCATCACAACAATTCGAATCAGGCACGGCTATCAACGATTTATCCGGTATTGCGGCGGATAAGCTTATGCTGGAAAACCAGATGGTTGAGATTAAAAAGGCCTATGACCGGGAAGTACAGAAAAGGATGGAAACTGAAGCAAAACTTGATAAATTTTTACCACCCAATACCGAACAGTTTTCGCATGGGACGGAAATGAAATCATATGTTGATCTATTTAAGGAACATAAACAAATGTTAGAAGAACTATCAGCGTCCAGATCGGGTTATGATCGTGAGGTAAAAACACGTTTGCAGATTGAGGAAGATCTTCGTAATTTATTGGAAAAACTCAAACAGTAATATTTTTAAAAAGCAAACAAGGAAATGGAAGATAACAACAAGGTATTACCGGGAAAAACCAGGGAATTGACTGATGATGGGGTTTGTTTTAATGGAATTCATTTTCATAAAATTCCTGAGGGTTTCAGCGATCCCTCTGCTCAACGGTCATTACTCATTCGAATTAATAATTTATAAATATACTATTATGAAATCAATCCTGTTTATTATGGTTTTTTTATTCAGCACTGGAATTTTTGCCCAGGAGTTGAACAAGGTAATCAAGGATCCGGAATTGGAAAAAGAGGTACTCATAGGGAAATGTGATCGAAACGGCATGCTGTTGCCGGTTTTTTCTGAATATTTTAATGAAGGGTACGGTAGCTATGTTCCCAACCAGGTTGCTGTTAAACAGTTAAAAAAGAAAAAGAAAGGGGTTGAGGTTGCGGTAATTATGGCTTCATGGTGTGGCGATAGCAAAGAGCAGGTACCCAGGTTTTTTAAGATTCTGGATGAGATTAAGTTTGATGAGGCAAAAGTAAATATTATTGCTGTCGACAAAGCTAAGACTGGTGGTGCAGTGGATATTTCAGGGCTGAACATCGAGCGGGTGCCAACATTTATTTTTTATAGGGATGGAAGGGAAATTGGACGAATTGTTGAAACACCGGTTGGCTTGTTGGAAAGGGACATGTTGCTCATATTTAGTCTGGCTGATTAGCTTTTTAAACTAATGAAGATTCTTAAAACAATCGCTCAGGCAGAGCAATATATTGACGATATAAAATCTCAATCCAAAGCCATTGGTTTTGTGCCGACAATGGGCGCTTTGCATTCCGGGCATATTTCGCTGTTAAAGCGGGCAACCATCGAAAATGATGTTGTTGCATGTAGTATTTTTGTTAACCCCATCCAATTCAACAATCCGGATGACCTGAAAAACTATCCAAGAACCATTGATGACGATATCCAAAAACTTGAGGAAATCGAATGTGACATACTCTTTTATCCTGAGGTAAAGGAGGTTTATCCTGAGCCTGTTTTTGATAAATACAATTTTGGTCAACTCGACAAAGTATTGGAGGGTAAATTCAGGCCTGGCCACTTCAATGGCGTTGCTGTGATCGTGCGTAAATTGTTTGAAATCATCCAGCCCGACCGGGCCTATTTTGGGATGAAGGATTACCAGCAACTCAGGATCATTCAAACAATGACAGAAAATCTGGAATTGCCGGTTCAAATTATTCCATGCCCCACCTTGCGCGAGAAAAACGGGTTGGCAATGAGTTCAAGAAATGTCAGGCTTACCGCAAAGGAGCGCCTGATCGCACCCTCGATTTATAGAATATTAGTGGAACTTAAAAAGAAAGCCACAGCATTATCTGTAGCTGAGGCCGAATCATGGGCGTTAAGCCAACTGAACAATTTCAAGGAATTAAAGGTTGAGTACCTGGAAATTGTGGATTCCAAAACTTTGCTTCCGGTGAAGGACTGGAAGGGTTCAGATGGGGTGGTAGTTTGTGTAGCTGTGCATTTGGGGTATGTTCGCTTGATAGATAACTTAATTATATTTTAGTATTTTTGCGTCCGCTATGCAACAATTGATTTTGAAGAGGCGAAAAAATTCAAACCCTCAATCGTATTTCCTGGTAAAAATAATAAACTGAAATAGGTGTCAAAGAAAAATATTGTTTCAGTATTGAAAATACTTTTTTTTCTGGCTATTGGTATTTTCTTCATTTGGATATTCCTTAGGAAATTATCCCCTGAACAGAAACATGAAATTTGGGAATCATTCGGGCGTGCCAATTATTCCTGGGTTGCATTATCAGTCCTGATCGGGATATTAAGTCATGTGGTGCGGGCTTTCAGGTGGAAAATACTTATCGAACCCATGGGTTATACACCAAAAAATTCAAATACATTTTTTGCCGTAATGATTGGCTATTTAGCCAATATGGCCTTGCCACGCCTGGGTGAGGTAACCCGTTGTGGTATTTTGAACAAGTACGAAAAAATCCCGATAAACAAATCAATTGGTACTGTCATTGTCGAAAGAAGCATCGACATGGTTGTTTTTATACTGCTGTTCACCATTAATTTGCTCATGTTTTTTAATAAACTTGGAAAATATGTGGATGAGAAAGTGTACCGGCCACTCAGTGAGAAGATGAATTTTTCAGAAGAAGCCTCACTATTTCTTTATATTTTTTTGGTGATTCTATTGTTGATGGTGGGCCTGTTTTATCTGTTTAGGAAAAGGATCATTCATTTAAAAGTGTATCAAAAAGCCAGGGAGGTACTTGTTGGTTTATGGCATGGGTTATGGGCGGTAACAAAGATAAAGAAACCATTCATGTTTATTTTTCAATCACTATTTATTTGGGTACTTTATTTTCTGATGATTTACGTTTGTTTTTTCAGTTTGCCCGAAACAAGTCACCTTGGTGTTGGTGCAGCGCTCTCAATGTTGATATTCGGATCAATTGGCATTATGGTGGTTCAGGGTGGTATAGGTATCTACCCGGCAATCATTGCAGAAACTCTGGTGCTTTATAATATTACCAACACAACCGGATATGCCCTGGGTTGGCTCACATGGTCCGCTCAAACACTGATGATAGTGATTGCCGGATTCGCATCACTTATTTTACTGCCGATTTTAAATAAAAAAACATATGCGAAAGCTTGAAATAATTAACTCAAAAATTTTTAAAAACCGGGAAGATATGAAATCCTGGTTGGCTTACTGGAAGTTTCATGATCAAAAAGTGGTGTTTACGAATGGGTGTTTCGACCTGATCCACCGCGGCCATATTGATTATCTGGCAAAAGCCGCCGAACATGGTGACGTCCTGATAATAGGGCTTAATACAGATAGCTCCGTTAATAAAATTAAAGGCGAAAATCGTCCGGTTCAGGATGAAGAATCACGGGCCTTGATACTTGCTGCATTGCAGTTTGTGAATGCCGTTGTTTTGTTCGATGAAGAGACACCCAAAGAATTGATCGAATTAGCCCAACCTGATGTATTGGTAAAGGGAAGCGACTATAACCCGGAAGACATTGTTGGTTATGACGTGGTGAAGGCAAAGAATGGTGAAGTGGTTACAATAAGTTATTTGGAAGGATTTTCTACCTCAGGCATCATCAATAAAATTATAAATACCCAATAGTATTTGCTTAACCGATGGCAAAACCTAAGACCATATTTTATTGCGGGAATTGTGGCTATCAGTCGCCAAAATGGTTGGGGAATTGCCCATCCTGTAACGAGTGGAATAGCTTTGCCGAAGAGCTTGTTCAAAAAGATAATAAAAAGTCTGGTATTCCTGAATCGTTGGCTTCACGAAAAAGCTTGCCCAAGCCATTACATGCCATCAAGTTTGAAACCGAAGAGCGGATTGATTCCGGTAATGGTGAATTAAACCGGGTTCTCGGTGGTGGTATCGTCCCTGGATCGGTTGTGCTTATTGGCGGCGAGCCCGGGATAGGTAAATCAACCCTGATGCTTCAGGTAGCTTTGAACTTACCTGGATTCCGGATTCTTTATGTCTCGGGCGAGGAGAGTGAACAACAAATTAAAATGCGCTCTGTTAGGCTGGGAGAGGGGAATAGTGATTGTTATATTCTTACCGAGACTTCCACCCAGGCTATCTTTCAGCATCTCGGTCAACTCCAGCCCCATATCATCATCATCGATTCTGTCCAAACATTGCATACCGATACCATCGAATCATCGGCAGGAAGCATATCACAAATACGCGAATGTTCCAACGAACTTCAGCAATACGCCAAACTAAGCAATACTCCGGTATTTTTAATAGGCCATATAACAAAGGATGGCAACCTGGCAGGGCCTAAAATTCTGGAGCATATGGTTGACGCTGTACTCCAGTTTGAGGGTGACAGAAATTACGGGTACAGAATTTTGAGGTCGGTTAAAAACCGGTTTGGCTCAACCTCCGAACTGGGGATTTACGAAATGCGGGGCACCGGGCTCATTGAGGTGAGCAATCCCTCTGATATCCTAATATCTCAACGTGATGAGCACCTCAGTGGGATAACTATAGCCGCAACCATTGAGGGCTTACGCCCGATGTTAATCGAAACCCAGGCGCTCGTAAGCTCAGCAGCTTATGGCGTTCCCCAGAGATCTACAACCGGATTTGATGCCCGTCGGTTAAATATGCTGCTGGCGGTACTCGAAAAGCGAAACGGTTTCAGATTGGCCACAAAAGATGTGTTTTTAAATATTGCAGGTGGGATTCGTGTTGACGATCCGGCCATTGACCTGGCTG
>JABMQA010000721.1 GCA_013203545.1 Bacteroidota bacterium | reverse complement strand
GACCTGCATGGTACAGCCAAAATTTTCTCGGCAATGGTTGGTGTGGACGATGAAAGTGGAGAGCGGGGTTCGGTGGAATTTTTTGTTATGGGCGACAAAAAAATATTGTGGCAGAGTGGATTGATGAAGAAAGGAGATCCCGCCAAAGCAGTTGAGGTTGACCTGAAAGGAATTGAAAAAATGGCACTGTATATTTCAGATGGTGGCAACAGCAACTACTCCGACCATGCCGACTGGGCAGATGCCCTTATTGAATACTACGACATAAAACCTACCTCCGGAATACAGTCTATACAAGAAGCATACATCCTTACACCTCCTACGCCAGACCATCCAAAAATCAACTATCCAAGGGTGTTTGGAGCAGGCAAAAACAAGCCATTTATCTTCAGGGTACCGGTATCCGGTTTACGACCGATAACATTTAAAGCCGTTGGTTTACCCACTGGTTTGATAATCGATAAAAGCAGCGGTATCATCACCGGTAAAGCATTAAAAGCGGGTTCATATGATGTGAAAATAACCGCAGAAAACGAAAAGGGGAAAGACGAGCAAAGCATTAAAATTTTTATTGGGATGAAACTGGCCCTGACTCCACCCATGGGCTGGAACAGTTGGAACTGCTGGGGCCTCAGTGTAAGCCAGGAACAGGTAAAGGCAGCGGCCGAATCCTTTGTTAAAACGGGATTGGCCGACCATGGCTGGTCTTACATCAATATCGATGACGGATGGGAATCACCTGAGCGGACGAAGGACGGCGAATTGCTGCCCAATGAGAAATTTCCGGATATGAAAGTTTTGGCAGATAACATCCACAAACATGGATTGAAACTCGGCATCTATTCATCACCGGGAACGATGACCTGTGGCGGATACCTGGGCAGCTGGGAACATGAACTGCAGGATGCCCGTGCCTGGGCCGGCTGGGGCATCGACTTCCTGAAATATGACTGGTGTTCCTATGGCAAAATTGCCAAAGACCGCAGCCTGGAAGAATTGCAAAAACCATATAAATTGATGCGTAAATGCCTGGATATGGTTGACAGGGATATTGTGTACAGCCTCTGCCAGTATGGAATGGGTGACGTCTGGACCTGGGGTGCTGATGTGGGCGGAAACCTCTGGAGAACAACCGGCGACATTACCGACACCTGGGCAAGCATGGCCGGTATCGGTTTCAGCCAGGATAAATGTTCACCCTACGCAAAGCCCGGTCACTGGAACGACCCCGATATGTTGGTGGTTGGCCAGGTTGGATGGGGGCCCGAACTACACAAAACGAAGCTTACCCCCGATGAGCAATATACCCACATCAGCCTCTGGTCGTTGTTGGCTGCCCCGTTGCTTATCGGCTGCGAACTGACCCGGTTGGATGACTTCACCCTGAACCTGCTCACCAACGACGAGGTAATCGCCGTAAACCAGGACCCACTTGGCAGGCAAGCCACCAAAGTAATGGAATCCAATGGTATAGAAGTCTGGAAAAAGGAACTTGAAGATGGTAGCCTTGCCGTCGGACTGTTCTATAAAGGTGATGATTCACCTGAAAATATTTTTTCATGGGACGGACAAACCGCGCCAAAAAAAGCAGGGATTAGCTGGGCAGATCTGGGAATAAGTGGCGAACAAACCATTCGTGATCTGTGGAGACAAAAGGATCTGGGCCAATTTGAAAACAGTTTTGAGGCGGAAATACCGTATCATGGGGTGGTATTGATTAGGATATTTAAGGCAGACTAAATCTTTAACTTGCTATCACTCCTATCTACCAGTCGGACAAGTTTGCGCGGGTTGGTTATGATTGCTTTCCATTGATAAAATGTGATCCTTTCCCATCATAATAAATCTGCGGTGATCTGCGTCAAAAAAGTTTAGACGCGGATTTGCGCGGGTTGGTTATGATTGGATAAAATTTAATTTGTCGGGTCTTTTCATCTGCGCTTTTCAGTGTTAATCTGCGTCATATTTTTTAGCCGCTGATCTGCCAGTCGGACAGCTACAACGAGTGCAGAATACCACTTTGGCGGGAACTTTATAACCCGTGTGCCTTTATGTGTTGTTGTCTTGTCCTGATATTTTGATATTTACTTCAATGGCTCTTTTACGATTTAAAACACATGACAACATTGTTACGCCCTGCTCTGTAAAACAATACGGTGCATAGCGCAATCCCATCATGTCGGATTTGGAGGTATTGATAAAATCACGATAGCCTGAAAATGAACCGATAAAAAACATTCTGGTTAACGTTTAGATTAGCAGACTGATTTTATAAATTCTTAGATCGGTAATTTTCCATCCATTCGAACAGGAAATTTCATACATTTGAAGTGTTAAACAATTATAGCATCCCAAAAGATGAGTCTGGTGTAATACAGAATAAACAAAACCATGAAAAATGATGATGTTGGCATTAATTGGTTGAAAAGCAATACGGAAGGATGGGCCAATTTTCTGGCATGCCTTAAAGCTTACCTTGAATATGGAATTAATTTAAGGAAAGGGGGATTTGATTTTTTAACTAAAGCCTAACGAAATCCCGTAGCGTGAAAATTATATCGGTTTTAACAATTTTAATGATGACATCACTTTTGTCTTAGCCACAGTATCAACTACAAATAATTAACGCAAAGAGAAATCACAAGGTAAAAATGTTGAAATATGTTCATAGCAATCCACATTTTAAAATCGGATTCGGAAAATCCGGGGGGATAAAAGAGTTACAAGCAAGCCGAAGAAAAAAG
The DNA here is from genome assembly GCA_013203545.1 of Bacteroidota bacterium. Taxonomy (GTDB): domain Bacteria; phylum Bacteroidota; class Bacteroidia; order Bacteroidales; family 4484-276; genus JABMQA01. Next base: position 6 of record JABMQA010000721.1, on the reverse strand, counting down.
ACAACG
>JABMQA010000720.1 GCA_013203545.1 Bacteroidota bacterium | reverse complement strand
TGAAGGAAGCCATAGGCAAAATATTTGTAGAAATGTATGAGTGATGATTTGTCAAGCCCCAGGGGCGTAATATTCTTAGCTTGACGGCTATGGATGGCATCCCTCTCCATTCGATATGCTACTACACCACCATTTGCCAATAGGGATGCCATCCCTGAGCTATTCAGTTATTATAAAACCGGCACAATTCCTAAAAAGATATTAAGCCGGATTGAAACTTTGGTTAGTGGGATGGCATCCCTCTCAATTAGATATGCTACTGCACCACCAGCTTCTTAAACACCGTATATCCCATGATGGTGATCTTAATCAGATATACAATTGGTTTGAGGTCTGCAACATTTACTTTGGTGTGTGCTGTTTCGGTAGTTAATGTCTGGCAGTATTTATTAAGGAATTGATAAAAGAGGCCCTACAAATTGACAGGTTGAATCAAATATAAATAATCTCAATTAGTAAAATAGTAAAACCTGTTGCCACACCTTTTTTAATCACTACCAGGGCATGCATGTTGGTGGAGACCCCATACCCCATACACAAAAGGTAGATATGGTACTGTCACTTCCATCCAGAAATGTTAAATTACCTGCATGATCATAAATATAAACTGAGGATACATACCATTCACCACTAATTGCATACTCGTTATAAATTGGCCAGCCTTTTTTGTACTCGTTACTTCCTGTTACATAACAACTGTCAAATGGAATATGAAAGGTAGTAAATTCCTGGCCCCCGAATTGATTAACAATATTTATCTGAAACTTATCAAGCCCGGACAGGTCATCCTCAACACCTAAAGTAATAATAAGTACATCCCCGTAAGGAGGCTGTGCAGGGAATAGAATCCCCTGTTGTGGTTCTACCGTGATATAATTTAATACCGGTGCAGTTCCATCAGGTGAACCTGATGTTACGTTAAACGAAGCAATATTTGGTAAACTGTCATGGAGATCTAACATATTCCCGGAATTATCATGAATATAAATATCTGAAACGAACCATTCGCCATTTATCGCATATTCATTTATCATGAATTGGCTACTATAAAGATTATTTCCCAGGGCTATCCAACCTGAATCTGATCCGGTTGAGTATTGCCTCTGTTCTCCTAGTGGATTCACGATATCTACCTGAATTGATGCAACACCTGATAAATTGTCCTGGGCATCAACGGTTACAGTAATGGTATCTCCATTGTTAACATTACCGGGTGTAAAAAAAATATCGTTCAACTGGGGAGGAGTGATATCCGGTGTGCCTGATATGACTGTGAATGTGGCAATAGCAGATGCACTGTCATCCAAATACAGCATATTAAGCGCTTTGTCCTGAATGAACACGGACTGAACATGCCACTGGCCACCCATTGCAAAAGTATCAGTTTGAAATTTCTTACTATAAACATCATTTCTCTGGGAGATCCATCCATAAATGGAGTCATCAATGGATCCAATTACAGCCTGATATTGATTCGTATCCTGGTTTACAATATCAACCTGCATCCAGTTTACACCTGAATAATAATCTGTGGCGTTAATTTGTACCTCAACAGTATCTCCGGCATTGACCGGATTAGGTAAAAAGACAATTGAGTTCATAACCGGAGGAATCGTATCAGGTTCTTGTCCATAAATATGCACTGAAAATATCAATAAAAAAATTGTAAAAACAAATCCGTTTCTTGTTTCCATAGTATTCTTTATTAGGTTACTACCAATAATCTCTACTGTACAACTAATTTCTTAAACAGGACATATCCTGGGATGGTGATTCTTATCACATAAACACCCGGATTCAGGTCGGCAATATTTATCCTGTTATTCACCGATTCGATGGAGACGGCTTTTACCATGCTTCCAGTAGCATCTATAAATTCAGCTTTCCGGTTGGATACTGGAAACCCTTCTGGGATAACAATGTATACCTCATTCCTGGCAGGGTTGGGGAACAGTTGGATCATGCCGGCAAATTCCCCTTCACTTAAACCTGTTGCAGACTCGGTAAAGCTCACGATTCCTGACAGTCCGTTTGTTGCATACAATCCGTTGGTATTGGGGAATGCATTGCTGTATTCGGCTGTCAGTTCGGTTTCCTCACCGTTTTGCAGGTCGATGGATCTGTATGTAATCAGCTCACCTTCGATGGCGCCATCCTGTTGCGCAGTGAATTCATCATCGCCATAAACGGTCAACAGGTAGTTTTGATCCCTTTGATCGATTGGTGTATAGCCAATGCAGTTGCCGATTAAATCAAATGCGCCGATATAATCTGCATTTTCAACAATATGGGCGGCTTCCATACTAACTGATATCAAATGGATATTTCCGGTGCGCTTGCAGGTCCACGGACCCTTTGCATAGGGTGGCGGCATATAAACTGCATCGAAAACATAGCCCTCGTAGCTTGAGAAATCGAGTGTGACCTCGTTACTGAAGTAAGCCAGGTAACCTGCCCCGGCGTTTAACTGGTTAAGCGTATATATCCCTCCCGCAGGCCAGTAAACGTTGTTGGTGGTCATATCCCAGAGGTAAATGATATCTGTTTGCGGAGTGTCAAACAGGTCACTAAGCTGTACCATGCCGTCGGAAAGCACCGGGATAATATGTTGTCCGGCACCGAAAGTCGGATCGTTATCCGCCAGGGCATCTCCTGTCACAAGCAGGTCGGCCGGGCTTGTCATTTTAACTTTATAGCCCATCTCACAGTTCCAGTTCACCATGGTATTGATATTGAAAGGTGGGGGGGCATAAAGTCCGTTTTTACACATCATAATAACCAGGTTGTAAGGATCGGTTAAATCTTTCATAACACTGTCCACCTTCATATCCATCGGTTCCAGGAATGAGGAGATATATGACCAGCCTTCCGGAATGGAGATCTCCTGTGCGCTCAGTATGACTTCAATCTGTTTTTCTGCTGACTCCATGGCCTGGTCGTCCTTCGATTTAGCATAGATGGTGTTCATTCCGGGAACCAGTGTGATGGTTTTGTTCCATGCGGCTGCGCCGGTGGCCAATTGCCAGGAACCATCGTTGAGTTTAACATAAACTTCCGCGAGGTCGTCGTCAATGTCGGCGGCTGTACCGCTGATATCAAGGTTGTATTCATATACCTTTGTTTTATCCGCCGGACTTGTGATGGTGAGGGTTGGTGGCCGGAAACCCTGTACACCTGTGAAAACGGAAAAGCTTGTCAGTTCGATGGCCTCAAATGAATGATCCTCCGGGTTTACTTTTCCGAAATGCAACCAGTTGGTCACTTCCTCGTCATCGTATTTTGCCCCGTCAATGGAGTCTTCATTGCCCGCGACATCCGTTTCAGCGTACCAGAAACTAATATCATACTGCACATTTGATAGACCTTCGCCCTCCACTACCCAGTACCTGTTGAGGTAGTTGGGGAACCCGGCGCCGGTATTGTTGTCGGGATGTACTTCGGGCCTGAGCCGAACGCTGATCTGGCCATCGTTGAAGGTGGCCTGATTCAGGTGGACAATAACCGGTGAATAAACCGGGGTAGTCCCAAAGTTCCCTACCGGAAACTCGAAGGTGCCGGTCTTATCAAACATTTTAATGACCATACCGGTGCCTGTGGCATCCACCCAGGTAGCTGGCGCTTTGATCTCAACTACCGTGGCATTGGGACCCAGTACCAGGTTGTGTTCACCCAGAATAAGGCCGCCTACCTCAAGTACCAGTTCTGTTTCAACAAATACGGATTCTTCCAGCACGAGTCCGCCGGGATTATCAAGCACCAGCTTTGGATAATTTCCTCCTGCCACGCTTTGTTGTGTTGTACTTTCGTAGTGCACCGTGCCGGTTCCGGTGATAGTGCCGTTATATACAAAGCATCCTTTGATGTACAGATCGCCAAAAAGTTCCAGTGTGCCATCGAGGGTGAAATTGTATTTTACCCTGACCTCTACACCATCGGGGATCTTGACCATGTTGGATTCCGGTCAATGAAGGTTTTCAAATTGAGTGGTACCGGTACCGCCCAGTTCGTGGGTCGTACGGTTTTCATCTTCCAACACCACCAGGCCAAGGGTATCGGTTCCGGTAAAAACCGGGCCGGCGCCGTTGTTATAAAAACTCCCGTTAATGGTCATGGTGCCATCAAGGTTAACCTCCCCATCCGTAGTTCCGCTGTTTTGGTTGGTAAAGTTGCCTGCATCCCCGGCGATGAACACTGCGGCATTTTCCTTTACCATTATTTTGGCGCCGTTGTTATAGATGCCCTGGCTGTGAAGCAGTGAAACCCAAAACAAAATAAAACCGGTGATTATAATTTTACATTTCATGATTTTTATTGTTTAGCGATGTGTTTTTCATCTGTTTAAAAT
>JABMQA010000719.1 GCA_013203545.1 Bacteroidota bacterium | reverse complement strand
CTCCTGGTTTGCATCCCATCACCATAGATGGAAATATCCTTTCCTTTCAATGCCTGAACGATAAAGTTTGAAACCACACGCCCATCATTGGGGTGCATGCGTGGCCCGTAGGTGTTGAAAATTCTCATAAGCTTGATCCGGACATCATTCTGGCGGTGATAATTCACGAAAAGCGCTTCGGCACATCTTTTCCCCTCGTCATAACATGCCCTGATACCAATGGGATTGACGTGGCCCCAGTAACTCTCCTTTTGCGGGTGAATCTCCGGATCGCCATATACTTCACTTGTAGATGCCTGTAAAATTCTAGCCTTTATCCGTTTAGCAAGGCCAAGCATATTTATGGCCCCCATCACAGAAGTCTTAATGGTTTTAATGGCATTGTACTGATAGTGGATGGGTGATGCCGGGCAGGCCAGGTTATAGATTTGATCAACCTCGATAAAAAACGGCATGGTGATATCATGCCTGATCATCTCGAAATAGGGATTATCCAACAGGTGGACAACATTTTGCTTTTGCCCGGTAAAGTAATTGTCAACGCAAATTACTTCATTACCTTCCTTCAAAAGTCTTTCACAAAGATGTGAGCCAAGGAAACCAGCCCCACCGGTAACCAGAATTTTCTTTTTCATAGTGATATGGTGCTTGTTTTGATAAAAACAAACTACCCACAGGTCGTTGTGATTCGCAGTAGGCAGCTCACTTATCAGGAATTATTTTCTTTTAGTTGTATCGACACCGATGCAGAAATAATCAAATCCCTGTGCGACCATTTCTTCAATATCATATACATTACGTCCATCAAAAATGGCTGGTGTTTTTAATAGCTTTTTTACCACATTAAAATTCGGGAAACGGAATTCAGGCCATTCGGTAATCATTAGCATCGCATCCGCATCGATCAGGGCTTCGTACTGGTCTTTGGTATATTCGATAACATCACCAATCCGCCGCTTCGACTCTTCAATTGCCACAGGGTCATAAGCCTTAACCGTAGCTCCGGCGGCCAGTAGTTTTTCAATAATAACCAGTGCCGGCGCTTCACGCATATCATCGGTCTGTGGTTTAAACGACAAGCCCCATAGTGCAAATACTTTACCCTTCAGGTCGCCATTAAAATATTTATTTACCTTGTTGAACAGAACCGATTTTTGCAATTCATTTACCTCTTCAACGGCCTTCATAACAAGCAGTGAGTAACCGTTTTGATCTGCTGTCTTAATTAACGCCTTCACATCTTTCGGGAAGCAGGATCCACCATACCCAATTCCAGGGTAAATAAATTTCTTTCCAATTCGTGAATCACTTCCTATGCCTTTTCTCACCATATTTACATCTGCGCCAACAATTTCGCACAGGTTGGCAATATCGTTCATAAAGCTGATTTTTGTTGCAAGCATCGAATTTGCCGCATACTTGGTCATTTCAGCAGATGGAACATCCATAAAAATAACCGGATGTCCGTTAAGGGTAAATGGTTTATACAACCTGCCCATGATATTCTCAGCTTTCCTGGACTCAACCCCTACTACAATGCGGTCTGGCTTGAGGAAATCATCCACTGCAGCACCCTCTTTTAAAAACTCCGGATTTGAGGCAACATCAAACTCAATGTTGACACCTCTTTTATCCAGTTCCTCCTGGATGGCATTTCTTACTTTGGTGGCTGTCCCAACCGGTACTGTGCTCTTTGTTACCATCAGAATATAGTCATTCATATTCCTGCCAACTTCACGTGCTACACCCAATACATAGCTTAAATCCGCACTGCCATCTTCATCAGGAGGGGTCCCCACCGCTGAAAAAACAACTTCGGTTCCATCTAATGTAGAAGCCAGGTTGGTGGAAAAATGCAATCTGCCCTTTTCTACATTCCGGTTGACCATTTCCTCCAGCCCGGGCTCATAAATAGGAATGATGCCTTTTTTAAGGTTCTCTATCTTTTTCTCATCAATATCGATGCACGAGACATCAATACCCACTTCCGCAAAACAGGTTCCGGTAACCAAACCAACGTATCCTGTTCCTACAATCGTTATTTTCATGATTAAGAAATTTTATTTGTACTTGAAATTTTAACAAATGTATTGAATTATTAATCTTTTCAAAAATAAAAGAGTGAAAAAATTCAGAAAAATCAGGCTAAATTAAAATTAATTTACG